>JALHPW010000315.1 GCA_022842255.1 Saprospiraceae bacterium
TTCAGGGTTTTGTCGCGACTCGCAGTGGCAAAAAATTGGCCGTCGGGCGAAAACACCAAGTGGTTGAGGGTGTACCAGTGTGCCGCTTGTTCGGAAACCAGGCGGCAGTCGTTTTCCAGGTCCCACACCCGAAGCATGGCATCGCGGCCACCGCTCAGCAAGTGTTTGCCATTGGGAGAATAGGCCAGTGTAAACACCGAATTGGTATGCGCGTTTTTCAAAATCCGTTTGACGGCAAGCGTCTCCGCATCCAACAGATAAATGGACTGGTCGCTGGCGCCCACAGCGATTTCATTTCTTGTTTCAGAAAAGGCAAGGCTGCGCAGGGCTTGATGGGAAAGTTGCAGGCTTTCCACGGTGCGGGCTTGGGCAGCGTCCCAGCGGGTGAGATAGCCATCCCCGCCGGCACTCAAAAGCCAGTCGCCCACGGCTTCAAGTGCATACACTCCTTTTTTATGGTGTTGCACATTGCGTGTCAGGTCCGGATGCGCCCGATTGACCCAATGGATACCGCCGTTCATATTTCCCGCCACAATTCGGTTGCGGTCGGGCAAGGCGCACAAGGCAAACGTTTGGGTTTCTACTGAGGCCACGAGTTTGCCCAACTCGGGGTCGTCCAGGTCCCACTCCACTACCCATCCATCCCCGCCTGCCGAGAGGAAATGCCTTTCCGTACGTCCCGGTGCAAGGGCGTAAAGCGCGGCATTGTGGCCGGTACAGGTATGTTTTTTTTGAACTTGGATAACTTTTTGAATTACGAGTTACGAGGTGCGAATTACGTGCTAACGACCAAACCATGCATATCCACCTAAAACCTAAACACCTAAACCCTCCACTATACTATCTCAACCCCCAACCGGATAAATCTGCGCCATGGCGTAGGCAAAAACGCCAAATACGACGCTTCCGATGAGCATGCCGAGTGCGGTAGATCTATCGTCGCTGGTCTTAAGCATAAAAAAACCTGCGACAACACCACCTCCCGCCAGGAAATACCATGGAATAACATATTGAAGCACGCAGGCTAAGGCAAAAAACAACAATATACGCCATATTATATCAAAAAGCCATTTTGGGAGAATGAGTTTTAGTACAATAATTGCCAGAATTAAGCCTACGGCTATTTCAATGTACACACGATATGTGCTGGGAAAAAAGTCCATGTGAAACTTGATGGTTTAATTTGAATTGCCAAAGGTAAAACGCTCAGGGAAGAAGCCCAATGTCGCACAAATTTTCAGGAATTCGATCCTTAAAATTCGAGGGCAAAGATCGATGTCTGCCCATACACTTGAAAGTTTGGCTTCCTTGTGTACATTTGCGTCTCATTTTTACAAAAACAACGCACCACAACTCATGGGCAAAGGAGATTTCAAATCCAAACGCGGCAAAATCCGTCGGGGTACAAATGGCAAAAGCCGCCCAAATCCACGCAAAATGCGCGCTGCAAAAAGGAAAGCAGCTTAATTGCGCTCAAAGCCTTGCTCTAGCAAACCCTGCGGAGCAAGGCTTTTCATTTTTTTGTACAGCCAACACAGAGTGGTTTTGAATACTACCTGCAATCAATTAAAAATCAGGTTTTTGCATCAATCAAATCATCAAAATCACTTTAATCACAGCATAAACCGGACGATTATGAAACATAGCCTCTCTCTTCTTTTCTTTTTACTGATGCTTGGCGGATTGCAGGCGCAGTCCATCACAGGTACCTGGAAAACCATCGACGACGAAACCAACGAGGCCAAAAGCCACCTGGATTTGTTTATCGGCGACGGCAAACTCTATGGAAAAGTGAGCAAACTGCTCAAATCCTCGCCCGACAAGCTTTGCGACAAATGTCCCGGCGAACGCAAAAACCAGCCCATCCTCGGCATGATTGTCCTGGTGGACATGAAAGAGAAAGAGGGGTACTGGCAATCGGGCAGTATCCTCGACCCGGAAAAAGGCAAATGGTACAATTGCAAGATTTGGTTGAAAAACGGCGACCCCAACACCTTGGTGGTACGCGGGTATATTGGTCCGTTTTACCGTACGCAGTATTGGTATCGGGTGTGAGCGATTTACGGTTTGGGAATTACGATTTACGAATTGCGATTAATTTCCGAAACGCGTTAAGAAGGCCTTGGGCGGAAAAAATCCTGGGAAATCAGAAAAAATTTTCGAGCAATCTTGCACACAAAAAAAAGTAGGCCTACTTTTGCACCCGCTTTTGAGGCCTTGGTTTTGTTTACAACACCAAATGCATGCTGAAAGCGGTTGGGCTTCGGCCTGAGATTGGGTCATGGTGTAATGGTAACACAGCAGATTTTGGTTCTGTTATTCAGGGTTCGAGTCCTTGTGACCCAACAATCAATCAAAAAGCGGCATTCCGAGTATCGGGATGCCGCTTTTCTTTTTGGTCGTGTCTGCGACTTCTTCCTATTGCAAATGCGCCAATCCAAACTGTTAATTTTTTAACATTCCTCGATGCCCTTAACGTTCAAAGTCGTGGGGCAGTTCGCTTAAATCGGACCAAAGGGGCCCATTTGGGGCTCATTCCTAGAAATTTGACCGAACAAACTTGCCGAATATCATTTCGAGCAAGTGCATTTTCCTGCCCCCGGTTGGAATCATCCGATAGTTTCCTGAGTGCTTTTTAAAACATGATTTGGAATTGCCCTCCACGCCCTCTCACCCCCGTTTGCAAAACTTTAACCTCAAAATCTTAAGGTCTTTTAACTTTCTCTTAACTGCCCTTGTTACTTTTGCTGCGCTTAACGCGGGATGAATCGCAGCGATTCAGGCTGCGAACTGAAAATGATACAGAAACCAAGGATTGATGTGCTGATTCCGGCCTGGAATGAAGAAAAAGCCCTGCCTTTTGTGCTGGCCGAACTTTCTAAAGATTGGGTGCGACAGGTAATTGTGTGCGATAATGGCTCCACAGACAGGACTTCGGAGGTAGCGAAAATGGCAGGAGCCATCGTGGTGAGCCAACCAGAACGCGGATATGGGAATGCCTGCCTGGCCGGAATGCGTTACCTGGAAAACCTCGCTCCGTCGGAACAGCCCGAAATTGTGGTCTTTCTGGATGGGGATTATTCAGACTTTCCAGAGGAACTGCCAAACGTGGTGGCTCCGATTTTGAACGAAGGCAAAGACATGGTAATCGGATCCAGAAGGCTCGGTGGCATGGAACCAGGGGCAATGACCCTCCCACAACGGTTTGGGAACTGGCTCGCCCCTGCTTTGATTCGATTGTTCTACGGATACAAGTTCAGCGATTTAGGGCCGTTTCGGGCCATTCGATGGGATAAATTGAAATCGATGGGGATGGCGGATAAAAACTTTGGTTGGACGGTGGAAATGCAGGTGCGGGCAGCAAAATTGAAATTTAAATGCGCAGAGGTGCCAGTGAGGTATCGAAAAAGGGCGGCAGGGCACAGCAAGGTATCAGGCACGATTCGAGGGGCAGTGATGGCTGGTTGGAAAATTGTGACCACCATTTTCAGATTGCTCTTTTGATGGGCTGTTGATTCGCGGATTTACGGAGTAGGTTATTTGAACATTCAAGCTTGGGCGCTCAAACAACCAAATCCACAAATCCACGAATAACCAATAAGAAACAACTTTACCAATTCAATATGTACGGTCTTCATTCTCTTTTCGAGGCATTTCAGTATCAGGCATTTGTCGATTTTGGCTACCTGATGTTGCTTATTTATTTCCTCGCTATGAGCGGGGTGACGGTTTACGCGCTTTTGCAATTCCACCTGTTGTACCTCTACAAAAAGTACCACAAGGAGAACCCGGAGATTCAATACAAACAATACGGTGCAACCGACCAAAATGCACCTTTTGTGACTGTTCAACTGCCGATGTACAACGAAATGTACGTCGCCGAACGTATCATCGACTATGTGGCGGCACAGGAATACCCCAAAGACCGCTTTCAAATCCAGGTGCTGGACGACTCTACGGATGAAACCGTGGGCATTGTGGCGGCCAAGGTTGCCCAATTGAAAGCCGAAGGGTATGACATCGAACACGTACACCGTGTGAACCGCCAAGGTTACAAAGCCGGTGCGCTGCAGGAGGCCATGCCGCTGGTAAAAGGGGAGTTCATCGCTATTTTTGACGCGGACTTTACCCCACGCCCCGACTTCCTTCGCACCACCATGGCTTATTTTGAAGACCCGAAGGTGGCCATCGTGCAAACACGTTGGGAGCATATCAATGCCGACTACAGCATGTTGACCAAATTGCAGGCCCTCCAGCTGAATGTCCACTTCACGGTGGAACAAGCGGGCCGCTCATACGGCAACCTGTTGCTCCAATTCAACGGCACCGCAGGTGTTTGGCGCAAAGACGTCATCAACGAAGCCGGTGGCTGGGCCAGCGATACGCTTACCGAAGACCTTGACTTGAGCTTCCGCGCACAAATCCTGGGCTACAAAATCCAGTACCTGGAGAAACTTGGTAGTCCGGCAGAATTGCCCGTGGACATGAACGCACTCAAAGGCCAGCAGTTCCGTTGGAACAAAGGGGGCGCTCAAAACGTGCGCAAACTCATGAAACTGGTGTGGAATACCGACAAACTCAGCGGTATCCAAAAGATGCACGCCATGAGCCAGTTGACCGCATACGGCGTGTTCCTTTGGGTGTTCATCGCTGCCTTGAGCAGTGTTCCTTTGGCATTTGCCTTTAGCGAACTGGGCATTTCCACGCACTTCCTGTCTTTCTCGGTGCTGGGCTTGTTCTCGGTGGCAGCCATTTCCTATACCGCCAACATCACGGCTGCGCTCAACCGCACCGCTCCTGCAACGTTCTGGGAAAAAGTGCGCTTCTTTGGTCTGTTCCTGTCCTTCATGCCAATGTCTTTGGGACTTTCGCTTTACAACGCTGTGGCAGTGGTAGAGGGTTTGCGTGGCAAGGTTTCGGCCTTCGTACGGACCCCAAAATACGGTGGCAACGGCGGGCAGCAACAAAGCTCTTTGCAAAAAGCCTCTTACATGGCCCGCAAGATTTCCTGGGTTACCATCGCAGAAGGCGTAATGTCCTTGGTGTTCCTAGCCTCTGCCATTATTGGCCTGGCTACAGACAATACTGCTTTTGTACTGTTCCACTCCATGCTGGCTTTTGGCTTTGGCACGATTTGCTACTACTCAATCAAACACCTGAATTTCAGGTAATTAGGATTGATTTTTGATATAAAAAAAAGCCGCTCTGAATTGAATCAGGGCGGCTTTTTTATTGCTTTGTATGAAACGGTTGATAAAGGTTTATGGGGGATGATAGGGTTTATTTTGACCCAAAAAAGTGGGTGGATCTTGCATTTTTGAGTGCAATTATCAACACTATCAATTTTATAAACCCACATAAACCTTTTGCGTCAGCCTTCAATCCAATCCCATCATCCTATCCTCTACCCTTTTCATTCGGGTACGCAATTGCGCCAACCAAAAACCGATGCCGGTAAATCCTAAAATAGCTGGATAAAAAACCAGGCGCATGGTATTGTCCAAATCCTGGCTGCCAAATGCCGGATTGCCCTCAGAGCCCGGGTGCAGGCTCGCAAACATACGTGGCACGATATACAGCAAAGGAATGAGCGAAGCAAACGCGAAGATGTTGTACACCGCCGATAGCCTTGCCCCCTTTTCCGGCTCGTCGAAGGAACGGCGCAGGATAAAATAGGCCATATAAATCAGCAGTACTACCGCCGTCATCAACTGTTTAATATCATTGCTCCAGGGCGCGCCCCAAGTGTAGTTGGCCCAAAGCATCCCGGTCACCAAACCCATTAACCCAAACAACAAACCTGCCTCTGCAAGCGCCGAAGCCCAGCGGTCATAGTCCAGTTTTTTACTTACCAAAAACATTAAGCTGAACACCACCGAGGCCGCAAACAAGAACATCAACGCAAACCACATGGGCACGTGGTAGAACGTATTGCGGATGCTCTCGTAAATCACGTTGCGGTACGGGAAACTGAAATCTTTGACAATATGAAGCTGCCCAACCGGGTTTTGCCTCCAAGTCGCTGGAGAGCTAGCCGCCGTGTCCCTTGTAATCTCCACCGCATCTGGCAGCAGCGAAACCCCATCCACCGGATGGTCCAGAATGGCATTGAGCATCACCGATTGGGTGGGGCGTGGCAAGTCAGCTGGCAACACAAAGGATGCCTCCAACATGGTATCATTCAATACCTCCAATTTTTGCCCTAATACCGCCTGCGCAGAATCGTATTGAAGCCAGACACGGATGTCCTCGCCCCCAC
>JALHPW010000316.1 GCA_022842255.1 Saprospiraceae bacterium
GTTCGGTCAAAATGCCGTCTCGCACATAAAGGCGGAAGTTGTTTGGAATTGTAGTGCCTTCTGGGCCGATGATGACCTTGCCGTTGGCCTCAATACTCATTTTGGTTTGGGAAAGTATCTGGGCCTCTGTTCGTGTTTTAGCTAAAGCGCCCGTGCTTGGCTCGGTAGCAAATCGGATTTTGCCGCCCACATCGCCCCAAATTACGTTTCCACCATTGTTGGCTCCATCGCCTTCGAACCTAAAATCGGTGCCAGCTTTGTTACGTGCTGCATTGAATCCAAGATAACCAGTGCCCCAGCCCAAGCCAGATCCACTTGCACGACCAATGGACGCCGAGCCGTTGCTGTATCCAAAGGTGGTACGATATCCTGGCAAAGAGGCGGAACCGTCGGCAGCAAGTCTAATACCTGCCCAATCGCCGTTTTGAGGGGCAATTACAAAACCTGCGGTATTGTTCCAACCCGTGTTGTCAGACCAGAAAATACCAGCATCGTCGGCCAAAGAAGCGAAAGTATAGCCGCCGCCCGCCAGCTTTGGTACAAAGAAGATGTGCCGGTTTTGGGAATCAGAAAAATTGGCAATCGTATTGCTGGCGGATGCAGTAGCATGTACATGCAAACGGTTGGTCGGGGCCGTGGTGCCAATACCAATATTTCCAGTAGATGAAATACGCATACGCTCCAGGCTTAGGGTAGAAAAAGCCATGGTATTGGCTGCAGGACGGAAGATGCCATTGCCACCACCCCCATCGTTCAGGTTGGTCGGGAAACCGGCATTTCCAGTAAAGCCAAATGCAGGGTTGGCGGCAGTGTTGCCTTGAACCGAGAGGATGCGCGCGCCGCCATTGCTAAGTGTACGAACTGCAGGGGCCACGATGGGTTGTGCAAAGGCCGTTTGTGTCATCGCAAACAAGGCAACGACAGGCATGATGAAATTGAAAATTAGACGTTTCATTTTAAAAATTTTGAGTGAAAAGGGTGTGATAAGTATTGTTTTCGCCTACTCTTTTCTACGGGTTTTCGGCTGCGCCCGAAGCCAGCGAAGTGTTCCAATTGGCTGGTTTGACTATAAATCGCCATGAATTCAGAACCTTACCCTCGATTTGTTTTTTTTTGAAAAAGTTTTTTGAGCATAGAAAAATCCCCCGATTTGCGCACAAATCGAGGGATAGGATGATAACTTGTTCAGTGGATTGTACTTCAATGAGTGGGCTACTCTTTCACTACTTTACCCATCCAAATCGGGTTGCCTTGGCTCCTGGCATGCACCAGATAAATCCCCACAGGCTGCTGAGCGATGGAAAGCGATTGCGTTTTTTGCCCAACGCCTACCTGAATCTGCTCCACTACTCGGCCCGTTAAATCCATAATCGAGATTTGGGCTTCAGATTCCAAGGCCTGACCAAATTCGAGGGTCAAGTCCCCACTCGTCGGGTTGGGAAATAGCGTGGCGCTTACCTGTCCGGAAAGGTCTTTTATGGCACTGGTTCCAAGCCTGCGAATACACACATCGTCGAGCCGTGCCCAAGATACAAATGCTCCATCGTTGATGTTGTAGTTGTTCCAAACACTGATGGTCAGGGTGTTGAAGTTTTGGGTGGCCGTCCAAGGTGCGGAAGTATAGGTCGCCCAATTGGTGCCCAACACTGGGGAAAGATAAATCTCGTCGCAAGTGCCGGAACAGTTTAAATAACTGCCTGGCAGGCCCGTGGAAGCGCGGAACCGGAATCGAACACTGTCTTGCACGGTATTCATCCATTTTCCGCAAAATGTGACTTCGTAAATCCCACCAGAAGTGAATGCTACGGGCTGCTGGATGCTTTCGCCCACTACCTGATTGCCCCACATTTGAATGGCGCCAGCCTCCTGGCAAGTATCGCCCACAATGACTTGTGGCGTATTGGTCCAAGTGGTCCAGTTGCTGACATTGCCGGGCCCACCCAAATTGCCAGGTAAAAGCCCTGCGCTGAAATCGCCATTTTTTACAAGGTTGTCCACACAAAGACTAGGGTCGGAGACCTGAATTTGCTTGCAAAGTTCATACACACAAATTTGCCCGTCAATCGAAACCCGCGTCACCACCATACAAACGCTGTAAACCCCCGCCGTAGAATAAGTATGGAAAACAGTGGCATTGGCCACAGAATTGGTCACTGGCGAGCCGTCACCCCAGAGCCACTGCACTTGGTCGCAGGTATCGAGTGCAACAGGCGTAAACCCAATCGGATTGGTCCCTGTGGTGCTGAACCCGGCGCCTACGGAAGCATAAAACGTGGAATCACACAAACATCCATCGGTCAATTTTTCAATCACCACCTCTTGACAAATCGTGTCGCTACACATCATCGTGGCAGAATTTGTTCCATAAGCCGAAACCACCAGACAAACGGTATACACCCCTGGCGTTGTGTAGGTATGCACTTCGTTTTGACTGAATCCCGTGCCAGCGTCGCCAAACGTCCAGCTCCAGCTGAAAATCGTGCCGCTTACGATGGTGGACAAATCCGTGAATGTCACCGTGTTGCCGCTTACCGAGGCAGCGAAATTCGCAACCAGCCCGATCGAATCGCAGGCATCCGTGGGCACGTCCTGGATAATGATGTCGAAGCAAATGGTATCGCGGCATAGAACCCCGGCGTTTCCGCCCGCCACGACCAGACAAACCACATACGCCCCGGGGCTGGAATAGGTATGTGTCGGATTTTGCAACGCACTGGTGTTGGTATCGCCAAAATCCCAGTTCCACATAAAGATGGAACCACTGCCCACCGTCGACAGGTCCGTAAAGGTCACGGTGTTGCCGCTTACCGAATAACTGAAATTGGCATTCAAACCCAAGGTGTCGCAAGGGTCCACGGGCGTGGAGTTATGGCAAAACGTTTGTTGGTCGTCGTACAAAACCGTAACCAAACTGGATGGGAAAAAGTCCTGCGGCGCAATGGCCATGGGCTGCACGGAGGCAGTCGTCGGCTGTCGTGGAATGAGGATGGTCTCAGGTGAATGATGGCATTCACTATCAGTTTGCCCAATCTTATTGGTCTTGATAGCCAGGATGTTATAATCAAAAACATGCGGTTGTATGATTTCATAGGTATGTCCAGTGATAAAATATTCATCGCCGGCATTGGGTTCCACCCGGTTGCCTTGTGAGGCAAATCCCATCTCGTACACCCGCGTCCAATCGACGGAGCTTCCGTTTTGGTCCACACGCATCAGCATACATTGACCGAGTTCGGGTGGGTCGCTCACCCCCGAGTCTTCCGCTTTGCCCGTGAGCACGAGTTGGTTATTCAAGGCAAATTGGAAATGGGTGGAAGTTTCGATTGGACTGTTTTGAATATCGTAATTGTTTGCCCACACGAGGTTGCCGCTCAAATCGGTTTGCATCATCAGTACTTTGCGGGGGTCGCTTCCGCTCGATTCGAGTGAGTAGCCAGATACCCATAAACTACCCACAGCCGGAGCTGCTCCGCCGCAATTGCCTTGAATACAGGTTCCCGCATCGTCTGCATTGGGCGCTACATCGTAGGTTTTCATCCAGGACACATTGCCGGTTGGCACTTGAAGGCTGAGGATAAAAACCCGTTCGTTGCTGCCGGTAACGGACACTTTCCCGGTTACAAAATAGTCGTTTGGCAAATTCGGACAAGCCGATTGAAAGGTCGCAAAGGCAGTTACGGAAGCCACAGTTGGCAAACCGTTCACGCGGTAGGTCCATTCCCAGAGTAGGGTTCCGGCGCAATCGGTCTTTACGGCATGGATGTAGGAGATGCCCGCAGCATCGGTTTTGGTGCCGACTAGGATGAAATTCCCCGCGCCATCTTGTTTGACGCAGGCGCTTTTTTCGTCGTCGTTGGACGTGCCGATTCGGCGCACCCAGCTTGGATTCCCCGCAGCATCGGTACGGGTGAGGAGCATGTTGCTGTTACCACCGTTGTATTCGTTTCCGGCGATGATATAACCTTGCCCGCCATTGCAGTCTGTGGCTTTTTCGATCCAGGTGGCGGTTTCGCCTACGTCCTGACCGAGTATTTTGGATGGGGAAAGCAGATTGCCAAGCGGGTCGAGGCGGATGAGCTGCATATCGCCCGCTGGATTGAACAATCCGCTGGGGTGCTGGATGTTCCCGCCCAAGATGATATGGTTGCCATTATTGGCGATAAGGCCGCTCACTCCGCGTTCGTCCGTGGGTACTGGATAGCCGATGGAGGTTTGAAATGTCTGACTACATAGCTGTAAAGCGTTGAAAATCAGGAGTGTAAAAACGATGAACGATGAGCAGTGAACACGGTGCGAAGCATGGGGGATGGGTGATAAGCGATTAAAAAGAAGCTTTGATTTTTTTGAGGCCTTCGGGAAATGTGTGGTGAGATTTTTCATAGTACACAATTAAAAGGATGAAAGAAAAATCGGTTTCCGTGGGCTGATTTCCCTTACATCGCGGGTTTTGAAAAACCTTACCCTATTGCACAAAAAAGGCTGTCCCAAAAAGGTTGATAGGAGGTTTATATGGTTGATGCGTGTTGATCATTACACTCAAAAAAGCGGGGATTGTCCACTTTTAGGATGCAAAAAATAAACCTTCATCAACCATATAAACCTCCTATCAACCTTTTGGGACAGCCTTTTTATAGCTGTTCTTTGCCAGTCGATTACTGTTTCACCATCCGCTGCTCCCCGCGTATCTGACCTGTTTCATCAGTCAAAAGGATTTGATAAACCCCCGCTGGCCAGGCGGCGCAGGAATAGTTTGCTGATTGTTGGAAAGCCCTGTCTTCCAGCAGGATACGACCTGAGGCATCTAGGATTTTCAGGGTTAGTTCAAGCTTTGCTGCTTGATCGGATAAACGGATTTCCACTTGGTCAGTTGCCGGGTTGGGAGCGCAACGGAAGTCCAGCAAGGCAAAAGGTTCCTGGGTGGCCACGGTACCATTAAAACGAAACAGCCGGCTAGAGGTAAAACTGAGGGTGCCAACGTATATTTTACCATTGTATGCCTCGATACAATTTGGGAAATCGTTGCTTTCCGTGAAATCATAACCTTTCCAGTTGTTCCCGTTCCAGGCCGCCACACTGATGGCGCCTACATCGCCGATTTCCGAAAAATCACCCACTACAAAAAGGGTGTTGTTGATGATGGCCATGTCGCGGATGCCGTTGAGGCCGGATTCGGTTACGCTGCCATCTACCGACGACCAGCTGTTCCCGTTCCATTTGGCGATGTACTTGGCGTCTTGGCCGCCTGCCTGGCTGAAATTGCCCGCTGCGTAGAGTTCGTTTTTGTACACGGCCAGGCTGTACACCGTGCCATTGATTCCGAGATCCAGTGGTACCCAGCTGTTGCCATTCCAAGCGGCGATGTTGTTGTAGACGGTGCCCGCAACGGTGCCGAAATTACCGGCCACCACAATTTGGCCATTGAATTTGGCAAAGGCATTCATGTCGTCGTTGGCGTTGAAAGCAGGAAGCGCCGTGAACGAACCAGAACCGGTTCTTTTGAACACGCCCCCAAAATCGCTGCCCACGTACAAATCATTGCCATCGGCGTAAATACCGGTGCAGCTGCCATTCGCGCTCCCTTCGCTTTCCCAGGTATTGCCGTTCCAGGAGCTGATTGTCGCAAAGTCCATCCCGCCTGCATTGAACAAGGTGTTGTTGAACACCTCAAAACGTTTGACCCCAGTGCCTCCAATCAGGTTGGTATGCAAGGAATAGGTGGACCCATTGTAAGCTGCTGACCAATAACAGGTCATCGCATTGACCTTGGTGAAGTTGCCACCAATCCAAAGACTACCGGCATGGCTCTTCAGGTCGTTGATGGATTGATTAAAAGTGCCCACATCTGACCATTGGGCCTTTAGCGGGAGAACACCGAAAAGAAAAGGCAGAAGTAAGGTCGCAGCTTTAGCGTAAGTAGTTTTGTGCATGATCTAGAAATTGTGTTTACAGTGAATTATTTAAAGTGTTGAATATCAATAGTATATGGTTTTAACGAACATACCCACACAGGCGGCTAACCATGTATCAAGCGTGTGTCTCAAAAGGTTGATTGGGTTGATAAGGTTGATAGGGTTTATTCTTTGCACCCTAAAAAGTGGACGATTTCTACTTTTTTGAGCGCAATTATCAACCTTCATAAACTCAATAAACCCTTATCAACCTTTTGAGACAGCCCCAATGACAAAATGCCCCCCAATGACGAAATGACAAATTAACCTAATCCACCACCTTAAAAGTAGTCCGCCGATTGGTCT
>JALHPW010000317.1:0-5500 GCA_022842255.1 Saprospiraceae bacterium
TTGGGCCGATGAATTTCACGCCGTATTGTTTGCATACTTCGGCAAATGCGGCATTCTCGGAAAGGAAACCATAGCCAGGGTGGATGGCATCTGCATTGGTAATTTCAACGGCAGCCATGATGCGCGGCACGTTGAGGTAACTTTCAGAGGAGGGCGGCGGGCCAATACACACCGCCTCGTCGGCAAAGCGGACATGCAAACTATCCCGGTCGGCAGTGGAATAAATGGCCACCGTCTTGATGCCCATTTCCTTACAAGTCCGAATGACCCGCAAGGCAATTTCCCCCCTATTTGCAATGAGTATTTTTTTAAACATCTGTTTCGAAATGATGAATGATAAATGATGAATGATGAATGATGGTTCGCTTTTTCAGGAATTCATCATTTATCATTCATCATTCATCATTAAAAAGGTCAGGCTGGTTCAACAAGGAAAAGTGGCTGCTCATACTCCACAGGAGAAGCGTCTTCGACAAGGATTTTGACAATTTTGCCTTTTACCTCGGAGTCGATTTCATTGAAGAGTTTCATGGCCTCGATGATGCAGACCTTGGAGCCTACATCCACGGCATCCCCAATTTTGACAAATGGTGGTTTGTCTGGGCCAGCGCTGCGATAGAATGTGCCCACCATCGGCGATTTGATGGTCAGGAGCTTAGAGTCGTCCGAAGCAGCTGCGGCAGGTGCCGGAGTTTCTGCTTTGGGCGTGCTGGTGGCAGGGGCAGCAACGGGGGCTGCGGCCACAGGCATGGCCATCACAGGGGCGGCTGGGGCCACAGCTACGGGAGCTACGCCCTCCACAACGGTACCTTGGTTGCGGATAACAAGTTTGAACTCGCCTTCCTTGAGGCTGAATTCAGAGATCTTGTGTTTGCTCACCATGCGGATGAGCTCTTGTATCTGATTGAAGTCCATATTATGGCAGGTTGAAAGGATGCGATTGTCCGATTGTTTCAGGGCGTAAAGGAAAGAAGTTTTTAAGAATCTAATCAATTTGAAAATCAGGTCACATTTTTGACCACCGGGTCCTCCATAGAGGAGGGCAACCCATTGACCACACTCCTCCCATTCCACCCATTGACCACATTAATCATATTGACCACATTCAACAAATTGACCAAATTACACCCCAGGTTCCACAAAAGGCAGTTTCGTCACCACCGCTTCCAGTTTTTTCCCACCCACTACGATGTGGATTTTGGTGCCCGGTTCGGCATGTTTGATTTTGACATAGCCCGTGCCGATGGGTTTGTCGAGCGTAGGCGAGTGGGTGCCAGAGGTCACCACCCCGATTTTTGCTCCGCGACGGCTTTCAATCTCATAACCGTGGCGTGGCACGCGGCGTTCGTCCAGCACAAACCCAACCAAACGGCGTTTCACCCCTTCGGCTTTTTGCTTCAGGAATTTTGCCTTGGAAGGGAAATCAGCGGCTTTTCCCAGTTTGGTAATCCAGCCCAATCCGGCTTCGAGTGGACTTGTTTTGTCGTCAATATCATTGCCGTACAGGCAATATCCCATTTCAAGTCGGAGGGTATCACGGGCACCCAAACCACAGGGTTTGATTCCGTGTTTTTCGCCTACTTTGAACACTTTGTCCCAAATTTTGGCAATATCACGGTTGCGCGCATAAATTTCAAACCCTCCTGACCCGGTATATCCGGTGGCCGATACAATCACATTTTTACATCCGGCAAATTTTCCACGCCGAAACGAATAGTATTCGATACTCCCCAAATCGATATCCGTGAGTTTTTTCAAGGCCTCTACCACTTTTGGACCTTGAACAGCAATCAAGCCGGTTTTGGAAGAAATGTTCTGCATTTTCACTTCAAAACCACGCGCCAGACGCTTAAGCCAGCGCCAGTCTTTGATCTCATTGCTGGCATTTACCACCAGCATATAGGATTGTTCGCCCTCCACAGTCATCTCGGGGGCATCATCAAGGCGGTACACCAAAAGGTCGTCCACAATGCCACCTTTTTTGTTGGGCATACAGGAGTATTGAATCTGGCCTGGTTTGAGTTTGGACACATCGTTGCTTGTAGCGCTTTGGAGAAACGCTGTTGCGTCCTTGCCGCGGACGATGAATTCGCCCATGTGGCTCACGTCAAAGGCCCCCATCGCACGACGTACGGCATGGTGTTCTTCCGAGATAGTGGTATAGGAGATGGGCATGTTGTAGCCCGCGAACTCAGCCATTTTAGCGCCGAGCGCAATGTGTTTTTCCGTCAGTGGTGTGGATTTCATCAAATTGTGGATTGATTAGGTGGTTGACTGGTAAATGGTTGACTGGTGATTGGTTGGGTTACTAATCACCAACCAATCACCAATAAACCAAATCAATTGTCGGAGGTTTTTTTGCTAGGCGCTTTTTGGGTCGGTGTGGTTGATTTTTCCACGGGGGTTAATTTGGAGGGGCGGCGAAGGTTGGGGCTGGGCTTGATGTCCATCTCCGGGGAGCGGCCATTTTTGCCACTACTTGTGGGTTTTTCAATCGTCACTTCACCTGGAATCATTCCCAGACGACGCTTGATATCTTCTGGAATGGCCTCCTTGTGTACCGTAAAGGAAATCGTGTTTTGGCGCATGTATGCCTCTGAGCAATAGACGTAGCCTTTGTTGTCGGAAACCTCGCCCCATGAATTCTTAACCACATAATACATCCCGGAATGCTTCTCATCAAGCAATCCGACGATGTGCATCAAGTGGTCGTCTGTAGTAACCTGGCGGTCAAAAAGCTGTTGGCGAAGCTCTTGTGTGATTTTAGTCTCCGGTTCCCACATCTTGAAGGTATTGGTTTGGGCGATACCATCCTTATCCTTCCAAGGAGTGGAAGGGACGATGGCCAGACCGTTTTGTGCCGAAAAACCCTCGTTGCTCACATCGGCATCCCATTCAACGGTATACCCAAGTTCAATGGAGTTTTTTGCGCAGCGCATCAGGTCGCCGATGGGCAAGTTGTACATCTCACCGTTTGCCCAGTTGTCGGGAACCTCAAGAATGAATTTGCCCCAAAAAGGATGGTGGGTGAACGAGGTAACCGTTACATAATCCTCGGTTTTGAAGTTCAGGTAGTCCCGGTAAGAGGTTGGGGTAAACACCACATTGTTGAACGTGAATTTGGTGGGCACCTTGCCAAATTCCTCATCAAGCACTTGGTCAACACGCGTCAACCAGTCCGTTGGCAACTTGCCATCCTTGCCCAGTTTCACACTTTCGTCACAGATGGACTTGAGGTTTTTTACCAGTTTTGAATGATTAAACGGGGCTTTTGGGTCTTTTCTGCCCGGATATTCACTTTCCGGCATGATGCCGAATTGGGCCACCGCATTGATTGCATCGTGCGCGAGCCCACCTTCACTAAATTGGGCATTACCCTGGCGACGCACATAGTTTTCGCACTTCTGGCGATAGATGTGGCGCACAATGTACATTTCCGACAAATCAACGTCTTTTTTGCCCAAACGAAGCGCCTCACTTTCCAGGAAAGAGGCCGTGCTGAAGGCCCAGCAGGTACCCGTTTGGTCCTGGCTCTTTACAGCGGTTGTCTTGTTGCGCTTGTATTCTTTGAACTCGTACGGTTCAACTTGAGCAAAAACAGCCAGTGTTCCGGCTAAAAACAGGAGAGAAAGCAGTAATTTTTTCATGCCTTTGTATCGGTCGCGTTAATTTTTGAGCGCGAAAGGTAGGGAGAATTTGGAGCATTATGGTCATTGGGTCATTGGGGTCATTATGGTCATTGGGTCATTGGGTCATTATGGTCATTGGGGTCATTATGGTCATTGGGTCATTATGGTCATTGGGGTCATTATGGTCATTGGGTTTAGATGATTTCTGTCAGGCGCGCGCGTACCACCTCATTTAGGTTTCTGGAAACTGGGATGGTTTCTTCTACACCAGTAAGATGAAGTCGATAGCCTTGAGCGTTTCCGCTCACTTTTTCAATTTTGTCAAAATTGACCAGGTAAGTTCGATGGCACCTCAAAAATTGTGGCCAATTAGCCAAGATTTCTTCCATTTTGCGAAGTGTGGCCCGAAGCATCTTGCTTTTGAGCACCGCTTGTTCAAAGTAAAACACCTGCACATAATTGTCTTGGGCAACCATATACGCCACTTGATCGGCCTGGAGGGTCATGGCCTCATTTTGATTCTCACCAGTTAGGGTTACCGAAGCAGCAAGGCTTGGGTGTACCGCTGGCAAATGCAACTTGGCAGCTTCGGCTGCATATTTTTGACTCCACTTTGTTTGATTCAAAAACGCCCCAAAAAAGGTGGGGAAAATACCCACCGCAAAGGTCAAGCCCTGCCAAACCCAAAACGTCCGGCCATTGAAGGGTACGTCCCAAAGCATGTTTGCCAACAACAAATTGCCCAATCCAATGCAGGAGATGAAGAACAAATTGAACAGAATCTCTTTCCATACGACCCAATTTTCCTCCTTGAAAATCTCGGGCAGAAGTAAGCAAAAACCATTGACCAACAGGGTAATAAGCAGCGTAACCAATCCATAACCCGCACATATGCCCAAATATTTCAACTCCCCGCCCGGTGCCACGGAAGTCCCAAAAGGTTTGAAAAAAAACAGGAAAAACGTGACAAACAAACCCGCCCACAAGCCGCTTCGCAAACCCGAGAGCCATCGTGACTCAAATGGGTAGGGTTGTAAAAACCAACGTCTGACTGCTTGCATCATGGCTATATCAATAAAATGGGCTGGCGAGGACTATCGAACAAAAGGTACTTCAACAATCAACTCCTGATCCGTAACATATTGCCAGGAATAGGCTTTTACCAATCGGATTGCCTCTTCGTCGCAACCGTAGCCAAGTGAGCGAACGATTTGAATATCAACGGGTTGATTATTCGCATTCAAGCGAAACTTGAGACCAACCGAACCACTCACATTGTTTTGTCGTGCGGCCTCCGGCAAGCGTGCGTTGCGACGAAGGTAGTCCTGGAATTTATCCCAGCCCCCTTCCGGCTGTGAACGACTAGGTCCGGCAGGTTTGGACTTGGCCTTCGCCATGTCACTGGATTTCTTTTTGGTTTCCGCACGTTTGGCCGAATTCCCTTGGAACTCATCGGGCATGCTCTGTTCATCGAGCACCTTGTTGTAAGCGCTTTCAGTATCGACTGGCTTGGCAGCCACCGCTTTGTCGGCATCCGGTTCGTCATCGCGCAGCACGGGAGTTGGAGCGGCTGCGACTTCTGAAGCCGCGTCACTGGCCGCAGGTTCAGATTCGGCCTTAGTAGGATAAGTCTGGCCAGGTGGCGCAGTCTGGCTCACGATGGCATCCGTTTGAGGCGCGGGGGTATTTCGAACATTTCCCAAGGGTTTTTCTTCTGGGAAATTGGAAGCTATAGGCTGTGAATCCACCCTGGGTTGCACAGCTTGCTCAGTCATAGTGGCCTCTTTTTGTTCGGAAGGGAAAAACCAGATGGCTGCTATGACCAACAAGATGACCGCTGCTGCTGCCATCATTTGTGGGAACATAAACCT
>JALHPW010000317.1:5510-6250 GCA_022842255.1 Saprospiraceae bacterium
TTCACGAAGACGTGTACGAATCGATGCCAAGTGGGCATCATGATTGGCTTCGGGCAAAGACCAAAAGCCCTCCACCGCTTCGCGACGAAACGCGTCGGAATCAGTCAACGCCTGCAACTCCTGCTCGTCGGTCCGGGAAAAATCTCCGGATTGCCAACGCTCTAGCAGTTCTAGCAGCCGTTTGTCGTCGTTGTAAGGGTTGGTTTGCACAGCAGTAATGGTAAATTATTTGGGGTTTTGGTTGGTTGGTTATTTGGGGGGGGTGGAACTTAATTCCCTTTCTTTTCTATACAGATTCTCAAATTACGCTTTCCATTTTGGATGTGCGAACGCACTTTACCGAGGTCTTCCGCCATCATGTCCGCAATTTCCTTGTACGATTTGTCTTCATAGTAAAACCAGGTGACACATGCCCGCTGCATTTCCGAAAGTTCGGCCAAACACCGTTCAAGCGACGAGGTGCCCTGTGGCAATTCATATTCAAAAACGGGTTCCACTGCATCATAAAACACCATATTTTCCGGGGCATGGTGGTCAGTTGGTCGGCGTTGGGCTTTTCTCCACTCCATTAAGCAATGATTGCGGGCCAACACATACAACCAGCCACGGAACGAATCAATCTGATGCTCTTTCACTTTTCGGGTCAGTTCTTCATAAATCGCCATCACCGCATCCTCCGCCTTGCCCGAGTCCTTCAAGATCTTCATACACACTCCATACACCATGGGCATGTAGCGTTC
>JALHPW010000318.1 GCA_022842255.1 Saprospiraceae bacterium
GGTCACATCGGTCACAATCGCCACGTTTGGGCGGATGCTCTCTGCCACCATTTCGGCACCGCGCAAGCCCACTTCTTCTTGTACGGAATTGACTACATACAGCGAGTAAGGCAGGCTTATATTGTTTTCTTTCAAGAGCCTGGCTACTTCGGCCACACAAAATCCGCCCACGCGGTTGTCGAGCGCCCGACCGGTGTAATATCGGTCGTTCAGGATCATGAATTCATCTTGAAACGTGACCACGCAGCCCACATGGATGCCCATTTGAAACACCTCGTCGCGGTCTTTAGCGCCCACATCGATGGTCAGGTTTTCGATGGTGGGGGAGATGTTTGAATCCTTGTCCGTACGGGTATGAATGGCTGGCCAACCGAATACGCCGGGAATTTTTCCACCTTTTCGGAGGTGGATCCACACCCGCATGGAGGGGGCGATTTGATAATCCGAGCCGCCGTTGCGAATGATGTGGATAAACCCGTCTTCCGTGACATAATTGACAAACCAGGAAATCTCGTCGGCATGGCCTTCGATTACGACTTTGTACGGTTGACCAGGGTTGATGATCCCATAGGCCGTTCCATAATTGTCTAGTTTCCAATCATCAATGTAGGGACGAATATATTCGAGCCAAAGTTTTTGGCCACTGGCCTCATAACCGGTGGGGCTGGCGTTGTTCAGGTATTCCCGAAGAAAGGATTCAGAGTTGGGAGTAATCATCTTCAAAATGATGAATGATGAATGATAAATGATGAATGATGAAAAGGGCAAACATTCATCATTTATCATTTATCGTTTATCATTCGTTTTATGCGTAAAGCGCTCCCCAAGCGTCAGGGTTTTCGCGCCATTTTTTCAGTGTGTTCAGGTCGGATTCAGAAACATATCCGATTCGGGCAGCTTCTTGCACCAGCGCATCGTAGTTTGTAAGCGTTTGAAAATCAACCTCTTTTGCGGCAAACGCTGTATCTGCTTTTGCAAACCCATATTGAAAGATGGCCAACACCCCCGCTATTTCCGCACCCGCCTCGCGCAAAGCATCCACGGCCAATAAACAGCTCCCCCCGGTACTGATCAGGTCTTCAACCACCAAAACCCGTTGCCCGGATTTCAGTTCACCCTCTATCTGGTTTCTCCGACCATGGTCTTTTGCACTGCTGCGAACGTACACAAAAGGCTTCTCCAGCGCATCCGCCAGCAAGGTCCCGTGTGGGATACCCGCCGTTGCCACGCCCGCTACCACATCAAAATTACCAAATACTTGGGATTTTTCAGCCAGACAATTTTTTAGGAAAGTCCGCACGCTCGGGTGCGATAGCGCCACCCGGTTGTCGCAATAAATGGGCGACAACATCCCTGAGGCCCAGGTAAATGGTTCGTTGGGGCGGAGTTTTACCGCTTTTATTTCCAATAAATGTCGAGCTACTTCAGATTCCAAAATGTCGAATTGATTTTAAATAATTGGATAGGGGGACTAATTTGTAGGTCTTATTCGTGAAAATTACTGCAATTCGTGGCAATTACCGCCCTACATTCGCCTCAAAATAATTCAAAAAAGTGCCGCAAAACTATAAAATCTACCATAACGGAACGCCCGTTTTTCTTACCACCCCCGAAGCCGCCAAAAACCTGGGCTTTCAACCCGATAAATTCACGCATGTAGCCCCGTATGTCGGCAAAAAAAAAGTGCTCCGGCAATACCTGGACATGCTCGACAAAAATAAAAACTTGCGGGCGGTGGTGTTGTATCATCCTGATTTGGAATTGCTTTGGAACGATTTTCAATCCTGTTTTAAAGTGTTGGAAGCTGCAGGTGGATACGTGGAAAATGCTCAAAATGAACTACTTGTGTTTTATCGCCGAGGCTCCTGGGATATGCCCAAAGGCAAAATCGACCCAGGCGAAACCCCCGAACAGGCAGCTGTGCGGGAGGTTCAGGAAGAAACCGGTCTGGTGCACGTGACGCTTGGGCCCTTCCTGACCCACACCTATCATACCTACGAGCAAAAGGGCGAGCGGATTTTAAAAAAAACCTGGTGGTACCGGATGCAAACCACCGATACCCAACTTGTGCCACAAACCGAGGAGGATATCGAGGAGATTCTTTGGGTGGCGCCAAAAGCTTGGTTGGAGAGTGGGGTGCTGGTGTATTCAAATATTCGGGACGTGATTGAGCAGGGGCTGTACCCCGGAACGCTGTTCCGGGACATTGGTTAAACATTCCCGGAACGGAGTTCCGGTCTACGGGGCAAATATCCCCGGAACGGAGTTCCGGGGTACGGGGTACTGGATAAATATCCCCGGAACAGAGTTCCGGGGTACGGTAGACAAATTCTATCTTTGCTCCCCAAATTCAAATTATAGAAAGATGCTTGTCAGAATCCACAAAGAAGGTCGCACGATATTGATTGTTGCCGCGCTGTTGTTGTTTGCCTTGAATATCGTTGTTGCCCAATTCCTGCCCATCGCTTTTTGGCCGATTTTGGTGCTTTCCATTGCGTTTTATATCATTATACTTCAATTTTTTAGAAACCCGGCCCGGGAATTGCACGTGGCCGACAACAACCTGGTATATGCCCCTGCCGATGGCCGGGTCTGTGTAATCGAGGAGGTTTTTGAAGGCGAGTATTTCAAGGAAAAACGTCTTCAGGTGTCCATTTTTATGTCGCCGTTCAATGTACACGTCAACCGAAACCCGGTAAGTGGCGTGGTCAATTACTTCCGCTACCACCCTGGCAAGTACCTCGTAGCCTGGCACCCTAAAAGCAGCACCGAAAATGAGCGCACCACCGTGGTGTATGATTTTGGGGGAGGAGAAATCCTGATGCGTCAGATTGCCGGGGCTTTGGCCAAACGCATCAAATGGTACATCGGTGAGGGCGAAAAAGTGGAGCAAGGCCGCGACATGGGTTTTATCAAATTTGGTTCGCGGGTAGATCTGTACCTGCCCCTCGATGCGAAAGTAGAGGTTGTGATGGACCAACAGGTAAAAGGGAACAAGACCATCATCGCCAGGATATAACGATGAACTATGAACGATGAACTATGAACGTTTCATAAGGCCGATATGCTTGTGTGTTCATTGCTCACATTGACCACATTGTTCAATATTGACCACATTTCCACACATTGACCACATTAAAATCATTGACCACATTCCCAGCCATGCCTGCTATTTTTAAATTCTCATTGCCGATTGCAATCACGGTTTTTGCCCTGTTTTCCTGCAAAAACGACCCTAAAACAGATGCCGCTCAAGCCGCACCGAAGCAAGACACCATTCGGGTGGCACCGGTAGCACGGGAAGGTGGGGCCACATTCATGGTCACGGAAGGAACGGTAAACTGGTCGGGCTCCAACACGGTCAGTAAAAGCGGGCACCAAGGCACGATCAATGTGGAGGCTGGGGAATTGATGGTCAATCAAGGTCAACTGCTCTTTGGCAAGGTGACGCTGGATATGAATTCCATCAGTGTCACCGACATCAAAGACCCTGGAGAACGCCGCGATTTGGAGTCACACCTGAAGGATTCCGATTTTTTTGAGACCAACAAATTCCCCAAAGCGGAGTTTTCCTTTACGGAGGTATTGCCCAGCACCATGCCCAATTTCAACTGGGTATTGAGTGGCAACCTGACCATGAAGGGCAAATCCGTCCCCGTCAATATTCCCGTAAAAGTGACCATCGAAGGCGATATACTTCGGGCTGAATCGCCCACTTTTCCCATCAACCGCACCCAATGGGGCGTAAATTTCCAATCGGGCATCCTCGGCACGGCCCGCGATAAGATGATTGATGATACGGTGCCGCTTAGTTTGAAGATTTTGGCGAAGAAGAAGTGAGTGGTAAATTTATACTGTGATTAAAGTGATTTTGATGATTTGAGTGATTGAAACTAATGATTTTTAGGTGATTACAAAACTCCAAATTTCAAAGCTACTTTGCGTTGACTATAAAAAGCATGTTTTCACGCCTTTAATGAGCTATTTTTATCTTATTGATGTTAAATAATTGACTAGCCCTTGGTCATTTAGATTTTGTTTTGATATATTGCGAACGGTTTTGCCCTCCTCAAATGTGCGCCGGGTGAAATGGCATTAATCCATTGGCCAATTATTTTCTGCACACAAGCCTGTCAGTAGGCTTTCACGCTCATAATCTTACTTTCAATCCTATCCTTTTTCTTTATAGCCCTTCATCGGTGTACCCGATGGAGCGTAATCTTTTACGTCATTTTTTTAAAATTATCCACAATGAAAAACAGATTTAGATTCAACACTCCAACACTCCAACACTCCAACACTCCAACACTCCAACACTCCAACACTCCAACACTCCAACGTATAGATTTCGGTATTTAGGAGTCTTGCTAATAACGTTTCTGCTGGCTTTTGCTAGTCCCGCTCCAGCCCAACAAACGCTTTGCCAGCAAATCGGTGAAAACTTTGTTCCAAACATCACCATTGGCACCAACGAGACTTCTGTAACCAACACCTCAAGTCTCATGGTAACAGGCTGGACCAACCAAAAAGTGGTGATAAATGGCAAATTAATTGTCAACTCTAATTTTTTCATTTCCTCATGCAGGCTCAAGATGGGCAGAAATGCAGTCATTCAGATAGAGCCGAACATAGCCTTCCAATCAGTTACATCCAAATACTTTCGGTGTGGCAATGATAAATGGACAGGCTTTGTCTTAATGGGGGGTGCCAGCGATATCTGGTTCAATCATATCGAAGATGCCTCGATAGCCATTAATATTATGAGTTCCAGTGCCAATCTGGTGCTGGCTGGAAATATTATTAATCGAAACAATAAGGGTTTGTATGCCCAAAATATAACCGTCAACGCCACGGTGGCAGCCAACACTTTTGATTGTTCGACTCCTTTGAATGGTAGTACTTCCCCCCTAGCTTATGCGGGTGTGCATTTGGTCAATTGTTCCGCAATCATTGGGCGAATTGATAACGTCCCCGGATTAAGAAACACCTTCAAAAAGCAGTCCTTTGGTATTAGGCTTAGCAATACAACCGCGACCATAGGACTTTCCACATTTAATGGAAACACCAGAGGAGTATATGCTACAGGAAGTAATGTGACAATCAGGGGAGCAGATGCTGGGCTTACTACCAATTTTTCATTCGATGGTGAAGATGTTTATACCACGCAGTCAAGCATGAACCTTTTCTTCTGTCACATGGACAGTTGTAAACGAAACAACATCACTTCGTTGCTAAACAACAATAAAGAACAGGTACACATTCATGATAATACCATTCATGTAACCAACGAGCCAATGCCCGCAAATGAAAAATTTGGTATAAGTTTAGACCGGTCGAGAAATGGGAGTGACGAGGAATTCCGCAATACAATCGATAGAAATCACCTTATAATTCATGATTTTGGTGGAAATCGTAGGCGAGGGATGCACATTCGGGGCGGTGCCTCCATCCATGATTTTATGCGTATTGATTCCAATACAATTGAGGTAATGACGGGTGGTTCGCAAACGATTCATACCAAATTTGTGGACATTGATATTAGTGGGGCGGACAATTTCAAAATTACTCGAAATACAGTAAGGAGTACCAATGGTTACGCTACTGGTAACAACCGCTGGGGGTTTTTCATGGTGAACGGGGCAACCACCCCGGCCAAAGGGAATGTCTTTTTGGGCAATAATATCTTAGGAATAGGGCCGGATGATGGAATGTGCGCCGTGCATGCCGAAGATGCTGGGCCATGGGGTATTTGTTCCAATATGACCGACCATGCTTATCGAGGATTTCATTTTATTGGCAGTTGTGGTAAGTCATCATTCGGGGCGAACACCATCAAAGATCACAATGTGGATCCTTTAAATGCTTACGTTGGGGGGACGGGCATTTTTCTTCAAGGCCATGGAGCAGACAATGTGTTTTTGGGTGACCAAGAATGTCAGGCTAATATGTGGGCAGTTACGGATTATGCACTGTCGAACGCCTATACGGCAATTGTGGTTGGAAATGAAACCGACCCACCACTACCCTCCACTATTCAAAACAACCAATTTAAAGTAGCAGATTTAAGCGATCCAACTCAGGCTCCTATAGACAGAAATCCAATGGAAAACTGGTTTATAGCAGGTCAATGTTTGCAAACACCCACCGATTGTGTTGAAAATCAATCAACACCCAATTTTGATGAACAGGATGAGTGGATACGAAACAACTATCCGAGATCGGAAGAGCA
>JALHPW010000319.1 GCA_022842255.1 Saprospiraceae bacterium
AGCGTTTTTACCCTTTCAAGCAATGATTCTTCTTGCTCCATGGCTCGGTCGAGCAGGTGCAATACCTGTTCTTTGGTGCGTTTTTCTTTGGTTTTGGGCATGGCGTTTGGGCGGATGACGGTAAATAGGAAGAGGCTGTCTCGAAAGGTGCGTTGGGTTGATAAAGTTGATGGAGCTTTATTGTTTGTACCCTAAAAAGTGGATAAGTCCTGCTTTTTGCGTACAATTATCAACGCTAATCAACTATATAAACTCAAATCAACCTTAAGAGACAGCCTCTTTTCAATTTGTACTACAATTTAAGGGCTGCTTACCCAAATCAAGGGTTGTCTTTGTAGAATTGAACCTTGCCCATTTCGGCAAACGCTGCCACCCAAAGTGGCTGATGCGAAGGGGTAACCATACGAATCACACCCACTACGTCGTAAATGCCTTCTGGAACCGAATTGGCTGGGAACGCAATCACTTGATTGTAACTGGTGCCGGCAGTGGTAAGCGGAATCGTGGAGTTGTTCACGATGGACAAGTCCTTGTCGAGGTGGCTGAAGGCGCCCAGGTTGATTTCCCCACCACCAAGTTGTTCAAAATAAACCTGAAGGTGCCACTGATTTTCCGGGTTCAGCGATGGGAGGATCAATCCGGAGATAGACCACTGGAACTGGAAATAACAGGCCTGGTTGGTTTGAAGGATACGCTGAACGTCCAAGTTCAACACTTCCGGTGGGTTGGAGCCGATGGAGCCGCCCTCGATTTGGGTCAAGCCGGCGCCGCCGTTGAAATTAAACCAAGGGGAAGGCAAGGCATGTTCGAACTTAAAAGGTGCTGGACCTAGTGTAGCTGCCATAATTGAAATGTAAATTTCGAGATCCGCATCGTCGGCATTCAGTCCAGCGGAGGGGTTCTGTCCCTCAATGCCATCGGGCGTTCACTCGGTTTTTGGTGTAGAACTTTTCGTGCTGAACTTGATACAAAGGTGTGAGGCCCGAAATCAAGCCCCGCTAAACCCACAGTCTTTCCCAAGCAAAATGATGGTCAATCAGCGCTTAAAAAACAAAAAAAGCCGCCCCTTTCGGAGCGGCCCTATCAAACCTAAATCATCTCGTATGTGCTTGATTACTAGGCGGTAACAACAGAGTTGTAGGTGCCAAACGGCGTTGGGTGGTAGGCTTCGGCAGCCCAGTCGTTTTCCCATTTTTCGCCATTGATGAGGAAGCGGTATTCGTACGAACGTCCTTTTTCGAGCTCAACGGCAGTTTTGAAAGAGCCGTCTTTTTGTTTGGTCAGTACCACACCGTTCTGCCAGTTGTTGAAATCGCCCAAAACCGCTACGGTTTCAGCATTTTCTACGGCTTCTTTAGGGAGTACAAACGTTACTTTGGAAGTTTTTGCAACAGGGGCAGCCGCTTTTGCAGCCGCTTTTTTAGCTACTGGTTCGGCCACTTTAACGGCCTTTTTAGCTACTGGTTCAGCAACTTTCACGGCTTTTTCAGCAGCAACAGGCGCTGCAGCTTTTACGGTTTTCTTGGCTGCAACAGGGGTTTCGGTTTTTACGGTTTTGGCTGCTTTCGTAGCCACTGGGGTTTTGGCGGATTCTTTTTTCGATGCCATAAATTCTGAATACTAATTTAAGGAAAAATGAAAGTGCGGGGATTCGCTTAGTGTTTTTCCGCCGCAAAGGAACGGCTTTTAGCTGAATTAACGCAGTATTGCAAATTATTATTCTGCAAACAGGGTGTTAAATTTTGCTTTTCCAAATTAAAATACTGAAATCGATAAAATTCCAATTATTGGCAAATTCTGGGCCCCCTTCGCCAAAGCTTGTTTTATCTTGAAAAACAGCATCGCAGAGCGAAATACACTTGCCTATCTTTGCCGCGAATAACTGTTGACTGTTGACCGTTGACTATTGACCGTGAACCGTGAACCGTTGACCGTGAACCGTCTACCGTGAACCGTCCACCGTCACCCGTGTACCAAATCCACAATTCAACATACCATGTCTAAAATCCTATCTGGTAAAAAAGGAATCATCTCTGGTGCGCTTAATAGCGAAAGCATTGCCTGGAAAGTGGCAGAAAGATGTGTCGAAGAAGGCGCTCAAATCGTGCTCACCAATGCCCCGGTTGCCATGCGCATGGGCGAAATCAATGGCCTTGCGGAAAAATGCAACGCTCTGGTCGTCGGTGCCGACGCCACTTCCATGGAAGATCTTGAAAACCTGTTCACCAAGTCCATGGACCACTTTGGCGGCAAAGTAGATTTCGTGCTGCACTCCATCGGCATGTCGGTCAACGTCCGCAAAGGCAAACCATACACCGACCTCAACCACGAGTGGATGCAAAAGACCTTTGACGTGAGCGCCATGTCGTTCCACAAAATGATGCAGACCATCTGGAAACTCGACGCCATCAATGACTGGGGCAGCATCGTGGCGCTCAGTTACATTGCTGCGCAACGGGTATTCCCGGATTACTCGGAAATGGCAGAATCCAAAGCTTTGTTGGAATCGTTTGCCCGTTCGTTCGGCTACCACCTTGGTACCGCCAAACACGTCCGCGTAAATACCATCAGCCAATCGCCTACCATGACCACGGCAGGCCAGGGTGTGAAAGGGTTCCACGACTTTTTCAATTATGCCGATAAGATGTCGCCCCTTGGCAACGCACCGGCGGAGGATTGCGCCAACTACTGCGTTTCGCTTTTCAGCGATTACACCCGCTATGTCACGATGCAAAACCTTTTCCACGACGGAGGTTTCTCGACCATGGGCATGAACCCTGCACTGATTCAATAATTTGGGCAACGTTTCGGCTTCCCGGTCGTTTTGAGGAAAATGCACAGCAAATCAAATTACAAGATTAACCGCCGAGGCGCGGAGACGCGGAGGATTTGGAAATCAACACTCCGCGCCGCTGCGCCTCGGCGCTTGGTTTTTGCTTGTATCTTTTGCTGTATTACGGTTTCAACCTTTGCCCAGCAGCCAGCCAGCCCCACCACCCGTCCGGTGAAACTGCCCGACGAGCCGCTGCTGATTACGTTTGCTTTGTCGCCCGAACGCCTGGTACCAGCAGCCGACACCCTTCCCGACCGCGATTTCAGGATGTACGATCCCGCTCGGCGACAGGCCATCGATTGGGGGACGCAAGGAAACCTGGGCTCGGCAGCGCGGCCCTTATTGTTTGAGAATCAAGCTCGTAAAGGCTTTGATGTGGGCGTCCACTCCTTCGATTTATACATGTTGCAGCCAGCCCAATTAGGCTTTTACCGCAATGTGCGCACCTTCAGCGATGCCTCTTTTTCGCAAGGCCGAAACCAGTTTGAAACCAACCTGAACGCACGATTCGCACGGACTTTCGAAGGCGGAACCAATTTTTCACTCGAATATCGAACGCTCAACAACCTTGGGCAATACCGCTATCAACGCGACAAGCACAATGCCCTGGCCATGGGCCTCTGGGTGCCCGTTGGGAAACGATATGATGGCTTCCTGATTTATACCCGCAATGTCATTCGCCAACAGGAGAATGGGGGCATCGTCACCGATACGGTTTTTGGCACCGGCGAGTTTGCCGGACCCATTGCGGCGGAGGTTCGCTTGCCCCGTGAGGCTGCTACCACGCGGCTCGACGACCAAACGCTACAACTTACGCAGCATCTTCGCCTGATTGGCAAAGCGACTACCGGCAAACGCACCCTGCGCGCCACCCACACCTTTGCCTGGAACCAGCAGCGATACAAATTCGCCGATCAGGGCACGGGTGCGAACGGATTGGGGGATGACCTTGATTTTTTCGATCCGATTTTTGTTACGGATTTTCGAGGCATCCGACATTTTGTATCCTTGGACAGAATTGACAACTCCTTCACCATCAATACTTTTAAGACAAAAAATCAGGGACGCCCCTCTGATTTGTTGGCGGTTGGGTTGACGCACTCCTATTTTAAGGTAAATCAAGAACCCCGCGAGTTCAAGGTTTCCAACCTATTCCTAACCGGCAACCTGGCGATTACCCCTTCCGAAAAATTTGCCTTCACCGCACAGGGCGCCTTGGGCGTGTTGGACAATATTGGGGAATATCAATTGCAGGGCGAGCTCTCGCTGGGACTGGGCAAGGCCGGGCAACTTCGGGCCAGTCTGCTGAGTCAAATCCGGCCGCCAGCGCTGCTGTTTGACCAATTATACGTGAGCAAACGGCAGGTTTGGGATCATGATTTTGCCAAACCCATTGAAAATACGCTGTCGGCCACGTACGCACTTCCGCTCATTGGGCTCGAAGCCACGGCACGCGCCCATGTGGTGAACAATTACCTGTATTTTGACCAAAATGCCGTTGCCGCACAGACGACCAGTCCGCTCCAGGTAACCCAATTGTTGGTCCAAGAAAACATCAAATGGGGCAGCCTCCGCTTCGACAATACGGTGGCCCTCCAACAAGCCAACCGCGACGATGTGTTTCGCCTGCCCAAATGGTTTTCTAAAAACAGCCTCTATTTTTCAGGGAAAGTCTTCAAAAAACGGATGTTGTTGAACGCGGGTGTGGATTTCAGAATCAACAGTGATTTCCGGCCCGATGGCTACCATCCGCTCTCTTGGCAGTTCCACTTGCAGGATTCGCTCAGTCAAAAACCGTACCCTTGGATCGACCTTTTTGCTTCCTTTAAAGTGCAGTCTTTCCGGGGTTTTGTGCGTTATGAAAACTGCGCGACCTGGTGGGATAAAACGCAGGTTTTTTACCAAACCGCACGCCACCCGCATCCTTTTGGCGCCCTTCGTTTTGGCATTGCCTGGAGGTTTATGGACAATAACCAAGGCGATGAAAAGGAAACGCCCAATTCGCCCAGCGGCATCAGCCCCAATCCTGCTTCAAGACCCATTGGGCCACGAGGTGGTGGCTAATCCCCACTTTTTGCAAGCGCACCGATTGCGAGCGGCAAAATAAACGCCACTCATTGCTCAATCTTGATACATTTCCCTACTCCCAACACTGCTCCTGCCCCTCGCATCTCCCAGAAGTAAATCCCTGGCGGCAATGCATCCGTTTCAATTTCCGTCTTGTCCAATGTCAAGCCCTTCTCACGCACAAGTTTGCCCATCTGGTCGTAAAGCCTGAACACCCCGCCGTGCAACTGCGGTTTGCTTACTGTTACTGCCAGGTGTGAGCGGAAAGGATTGGGTAAAACTTCTACCTGATTTTGTTCAATCGGGGTTTCCGTACTGGACACGCCCAGGTAGAGCGTCCTGCAATGCGTGTCACTGCCGTATTGATTGCTTACCGTGAGGCACACTTGGTAAATGCCCACGTTGTTGTATTCATGAAGCGGGCTTTGCTCGGTGCTGGTGCTGCCATCACCAAAATCCCAATGCCATGTAGCCGGCTCGTGGTGCGAGAGGTCGTAAAAGTAGCGTGTGAGAACCCCCAGAGAGTCATCCACCCGGAAATTAGCGACAGGGATATTGTTCAGCCCCAACGTATCGCAGGGCGAGCCGTCGAGCGGACCGAGCCGGTAGTTGGGCATATAAGGGATGGCGGAACCGATGACAACATCGAAGAAAGGCTTGTCATGTATGAGCTTGCAGTCCTTCCCTTTCACGTTGGGGTACTGCACTGTGGTGTAGCCCAGCCCTGAGTGTACGATGTAGATACGGCCGTCGGGGGCGAGCTCTGCGCCGAGGAATTTCTCCCAGGTGATATTGTTAGGCCAGTGATAGTCTGTGCTATCTATAATATTGATGGTATCGCGGGACGCCGCCAGGTTGTCGGTGCTCAAATCATATTGATAAAGGTAGGGGCGGCTGCCGCTTGGGGCAAACAGTAACAATGTCCCAGGGTTGGTAGTGGTCTTATAAAAAAACTGCTCGTTGTCAGAAAACACGGCCCCTGTTCCAGAATTGTACGGAAAACTAGTGGGGTCGGAGACGCGCGGCGGCCAATCCTCACGCTTTTCGTTGGAAAGCAGCCCACTGCAGCGGTCAAACTCAAAAATGCTGAAACCTAATAAATCATTGATGTCCGCATAGTAATTACCCTTTGGCGAAAAGCAGTTTCCTACCACTTGATTGTTCTTGTTGCCACCATTGTATGGGATGGGGTTGGGTTTAGTGCCAATATACTGGGTATCTGGGAAGGAAAATCCTTCGGGGCTAAGCAGGATACGATAGTGTTTATTCTCATCAGCATTGGAAACCAATACCCACCAGTCGCGACCGTTGGCATGGCGGCAAGCGGC
>JALHPW010000320.1 GCA_022842255.1 Saprospiraceae bacterium
AGGGCAATCCCGATGTGACGCGTTTTTTCAAGGAATTGAAAATCCCGATCCAGGAAGCCGTGATGTACCGTACCGTCAACAATGACCTTTCGGGTCTGAAGGACATCAAGTACGACATCATCGCTTTCTTCTCGGCCAACGAAATCAAGTCCATGTTCGAGCAATTCCCGGAGTTCAAGCAGGAAGACCGCCGTATCTGTGTTTTTGGCACTGCGGCCCTGAAAGCTGTGACGGACCGCGGGATGAAGGTCAACATTCAGGCCGGAACCCCAGAAGCGCCGTCCATAGCGGTGGCTTTGGAGAACTACCTAAAGGTGGCCAACAAGAATTGATTTTCAACGACTTAGGGTTAAATTAGAAGAGGCCGATTCCGTGTTTGCGGAATCGGCCTCTTGTTTTGATGCTTCACACGGTCTTTGCCTGCCCTACGGGATATGTACTACTTTTCCCACATAATCCCCTGCCCGAACAATCAGCAATCCCTTTGGTAAATGCCCGACATCCACCGCATCTTCTTCATTATCAAATATCTGTGAAGTAAGTACACGCCCCGTCACGTCTGTCAGGGTGACTGTTAGTGGGAAGCGAGGACGTTGGTTCCCAGAAAAAATGAGCCGAAACGAGCCGTTCGAGGGGTTCGGGGAGATAACAATCCCAGCCTGGGGTTGCAAATCGGGCTGGATGGACGAGACCCCATCCAACTTTTGACGGATGAGGCGCAGCACATCACCTGCCAGGAAATACACATCATAGAGATGCAGGTCGGCGATGACGGCCCCAGCAATGGGGTCGTGGCGTTCGTCGCTGGCAGGCGAAGTTTTTTCGACAGCAAGGGCGTAGGCAGACGTGTTCGGGCTAACGATGCGCGCGTCGTACATGCCATCGTAGGCCACCCAGTCGGTGCTGACATTGGATGCACCCGTGGCGATATATACCTTCGGGAAAATCGCCAAATCGATGGGTTTTGGGGAATCGGAATATCCCAAGGGGTCGCCCGTTTGCTCGTGAATAAATGGGTTGTACGCACTGAATTTCAGCGTTTTATCCACCATGCTCCCATTCACTGCTACGGTATTTCCAAAGGGTGTGTTGGAGAGAAAAAGCAGCCCTTCTTTCACGGTCTGCCAAGCCATGATACAAGCAGTATCGGGGGCGTTTTGGCAAAAAGGGAATGTTCCGAGCCAGCCTCCGGTCTCGGTGTTTTGTAAGGCATAGGCGCCGCCCTCCATTCCGGAAAGCACTGCGAGGAAGACCCGATTTAGCAAGTCGGCGTACTGCGTGGGATTGGCTTCCATGCGGCGAATCATCATCGCCAAAACAAGCGCCCCCTGCGAATGCCCCGCGAGGATGACCCGCCGACCACTGTTGTTATTCGCCATATAATATTCGAAGGCGGCCAGCACATCGGTGGTGGCGGTGTCGAATATTGCTGCTTGCGATACCTGTTGGCTTAACGGCAACGTGAAGGTTGGCAGGTTCGCTTGGCGGTAGTAAGGCGAGTAAATACGCCCGATTTGGCCCAGGTAGCTATAATTCAATTGTACAGCCAGGTTGATGGCCGATTTCTGGACAAAATCGAGCGGTGTGGTACCAGCCTGTCCGCCCGAGTTGATTAGGGTGGTGGGACTAACCACAAATATATCTGCCTCGGCGTTGGTGGGCGGATAAGCGAAAGGAACCAGGGTTTTGTCTGTAGTATCGGCCCCAATGAGCGTATAAGACGGCTTGATTTCGAGGTCAAACAACTTCATGGGGTGCGCCGACCAGTTGGCGGCATTGGTGTAATTGAGCGGCGTGATTTGGGCAGCAGCAATGGCAACTACACTAAATAGGAACACGAGGAGGAGGGTATTTTTTTTCATGAAAGCAAGGTTTAGGGTATAGACCAGGGGGGCGCTCTTGGGTTTATTAAGACGCAAAATAAGCTGAAACTGCACTACAACCATACCCTTCTTCGGACGCTCCTTTTTTCCTGCAGCTTTTTGCGCAAGGGCTTCAGCCCCCCCTACGGCAACACCTATTGGGCTGCTAAAGAGAGCGGCGGGAACTGGAAATTACTACCGACCTATTAACTTGATTTAAGCGTGTAGATTACATGATTTAAGATTTTAGAAGGAGTGGTAAGGCCAGGTATTGGGCGCTGGCACTCCTTCTAAAATCTTAAATCATGTAATCAGCAATCTTAAATCAAAAATCTTCCGCCCGAGCGGGTCTAAGCACCCCGCAGTATTCCTCGCTGCACGATGGCCCTGCACAACACAAAATCACTAGTTTTGCCCAAAATAATCAGCACCATCATGCACTACCTCCCTACCCTCCGACTATCCCTCCTTTTTTCCTGCCTCCTGTTTTCCTACATTGCTTTTGCGCAAGGGCTTCAATGGGCCCCCGACGGCAACGCCTATTGGGTCGCTGAAGAGGGCGGTATTGTTCAAATCGACTTTGCCAGCAAGCAAAAAACCATGGTCGCCACAACGGCACAACTCACGCCGAGCGGCGCAGGCAAACCGCTGGAAGTCAAAGAGTTCAAATGCACAGACGACGGTAAAAAGATACTGATTTTCACCAATACGCAGCGGGTATGGCGTTACGAGACCCGGGGCGATTATTGGGTGCTCCACCTGGAATCCGGAAAACTCCGCCAACTGGGCAGCACCCTTCCTGCGGCTTCCCTGATGTTCGCCAAAATATCGCCCGATGGCAATTCGGCGGCTTATGTGAGCAAACACAACCTATACCTGGAAGACCTCGCTTCCGGGAAAATTACCCAGTTGACCAAGGATGGTACCGATAAAATCATCAACGGAACCTTTGACTGGGCCTACGAGGAAGAATTTGATTGCCGCGATGGTTTCCGCTGGAGCCCCGACAGCAAATCCATCGCCTTTTGGCAGATTGATGCCAGTGATGTGAAGTATTTCCTGATGATCAACAACACGGATTCGACCTATTCCTTTACCGTGCCGGTCGAGTACCCCAAAGTGGGGGAAAGCCCCTCCGCTTGCCGGGTGGGGGTGATCAACCTGAAAAACAAAAAGACCCTTTGGATGAATGTTCCGGGCGATCAACGGCAGCATTACATTCCCAGGATGGCCTGGGCAGCCAATTCCACCGATCTGATTCTGCAACAACTGGATCGAAAACAGCAGGAAAGCAAGATTTTTACCTGCAAAACCGCTACCGGAATAGCCACCATGATCCATGCGGAAAAAGACGAGGCCTGGGTAGACGTGCAGGAGGTATGGGGCAAGGACGGTGGTTTGGATTGGCTCAATCTCGGAGCCGAATTTATTTGGGCCAGCGAAAAAGATGGCTGGCGTCATTTTTATCGCATTCCACGCAATGGTCAGCAGGAAGTGAATATCACCCCGGGAGATTACGACGTCATTCGCCCGCTTTTGGTGGATGAAGCAAGCAATACCTTTTACTTCCTGGCTTCGCCAGACAATGCCACGGAAAGTTATCTCTACCGAACGTCTTTAAATGGCACCGGTAAGGCTACCCGCGTTACGCCCAAGGACCAGCCCGGAACACACAACTACCAAATCTCCCCGAACGGCAAATGGGCGCTGCATACTTTTTCCAATGCCGGGTTCCGCAGGGTGCGCGAACGGATTTCATTGCCCGACCATCGTACTTTGGAGGAAACGGAGGGCGTAGCCGCCTTGTGGGCCAAACACGATGCGAGCAAAAACAGGGTCGAATTTTTTCAGGTGACCACCTCCGAGGGCGTCACGATGGATGGCTGGATGGTCAAACCGGCCAATCTGGACCCAAACAAAAAGTATCCGGTGGTATTCCAGGTGTATACCGAACCAGCCGGAGCAACCGTCAAAAACAGCTGGGGCGTGGGCAACAACGGACTATATGCAGGCGATATGGCCGCTGACGGCTATTGCTATATCTCGCTCGACAACCGCGGCACCCCCGCTCCCAAGGGCCGCGCCTGGCGGAAAGCAATTTACCGTAAAATCGGAATCGTCAATATCCGGGATCAGGCACTCGGCGCGCAGGAAGTGTTTAAAAAATGGCAATGGATCGATACCAGCCGGGTAGCCGTGCATGGCTGGAGCGGCGGCGGTAGTGCCACGCTGAACCTCCTGTTTCAATATCCCGAAATTTACAAAACAGGCATCTCCGTAGCCGCAGTGGCCGACCAACTTTGTTACGACAACATTTATCAGGAGCGCTTTATGGGCCTTCCGCAAGAAAACCTGGCCGATTTTGTGGCGGGTTCGCCCATCACCTATGCTAAAAACCTGCAAGGAAACCTGTTGTACATCCACGGCACCGGCGACGACAATGTGCATTTCCAGAATGCCGAGCGCCTGGTGAATGAACTGGTGAAGCACGGCAAACTGTTCCAGTACATGGCCTATCCCAACCGATCTCACGGGATATCCGAGGGCGAAGGAACGTCCAAACATTTGCAGCGTTTGTTTACGCAGTATTTGCAGGAGAAGTGCCCAAAAGGGGCTCGGGATAGTGGTGCTGGGGAGAGTATTCGGCCTTGAGGGGGGCTGAATTTGATTTAAGATTGCTGATTACATGAATACATGATTTTAGATGGAGTGCCCGCGCTTGGTATTTGGCTTGGGTGGTTCATTTGTTGCTGGGTTGGGGGGATTTGCTCAGGGCTTCATTTTTAAACATGGAAGGCCAAAACTGGGTCTAGTTTGCACTAAGGTATGGGTTGTTTTCAAGAAAACTAGCGTCAGACACTCTCAGATTCGCCCTTTGGCATGGGAGTGGTGTTGGGTCAAAAAAGACGCTAGCGCAGTGGGGATTGGTCAAGTGCCCCGTTTCATTTCTTAGCGGAAGACAATGGTAGGTGGAAAAAAAGCATCAATGCCTTTGCACAATAAACTTCCCAGAGTGAATCAATGTGTGCCCAGAAGTAATCCGATAGAGATAAATCCCATCAAAAACATTTTGCATGTTTATTGTTGTGTTTTTGGTAATAGTAGCTAATGGTGTTTCCACGATGATTTTACCCATCAAATCATAAATGGTTATTTTCCCATAACGCACTTCTGCTGGTAGGCCATTCAAATCAAATGCTACAAAATTTTCAGCTGGATTTGGGTAGCACTTAATTGTGCTGGCAAGGTCTGTTTGGGGGTGTTGGGTTGAGACAAACCCGCACATAGGATCGGGCTCATCTAGCACCTCGCCACTAGGGGAAAATTTTGCGAGCCAGCCTTCGTTTTGTAGGTCTAAGGGAAGGAACCGATATAGGTAGCCCCCCAAAATTATATTTCCACTAGAAAGCAGGCTAACATTTGTCGTAAACATAAGCAAACCATTATCAGGTCCATTTTCATAGGCTTTGACGATATTGGTCCAAAGGATTTCACCAGTAGGGCTGATTTTTGTAGCAATGGCTGATGTCGCTGGATTGGGGTCTGGGAAATCCGGGTTTCCTGTTCGATATTGCCCAGCTACGATGAAATTCCCATCCCTATCAATGACAATGTCCCTTAAGAAATTGTAGCTATCAATGCTTTTATAGCCTATTATATGCGTCCATTCGTGGCTCCAGTTTGAATCAATCTTAGTTACAAAAAGTCTGTCATATTGCCAGGCACCAATAGTGGTATCCGTATATGCTCCAGCATAAACCCAGCCAGCATCAGGAGTGGATTTTAGCCCTAAACCCCACCCTTTTTTGAAATTGATGCTTGGGTCAACCCAACTCCAAAGTAAGTTTCCACTTGTATCTACTTCCAATATTTTTGTTTTTGATTGGACGAATGCAGACACGCATGCGTTGGTTTGAGCAACACTAATTACGATGTTATCCCCTTTGACGATGGCATCTTGAAAATACTCACAATTCTCTTGGGTAAAGAAGCGCCAATAATTCTGTTGATTGCCATCTTGGTCAAACCTATACATGTATAAATCATCTTCAATGGGCATAACTATGCCGCCATACCCAACAACATAAAGTGAATTGTTGATTTCGTGGATAGATTGAAAGGAAGCATACTCAAAGCCGGAAGGAAATGGATATTCTCGAATAAACACGGAATCCCCTTCAGAGTCTGTTTTTATTAATAGGTTTTTAAGGCCCAATTGTCCTACCCCTCGAAAAGCGGTACCAAAAATAAGTAGAGAAAGTTGAACACCGTAACTTTCACACTTAAAACGGATTACCATGCGAAAAAGCAGATTTAATGCCAGCCAACGACAGGC
>JALHPW010000321.1 GCA_022842255.1 Saprospiraceae bacterium
TCTTTTGCTTGCCCTTCAATTTGCACATCCATTGTTTGCACAATCTGCCGACCAACAAGCCATCCGGCAGATAATGGCAGCGCAGGAAACCGCCTGGAACCAGGGCAACCTGGAACAGTTTATGGCCGGTTATTGGAAATCCGACAGCCTTCGCTTCATTGGTTCCAGCGGGTTGACGTATGGCTGGACACAGACTTTGTCCAACTATAAAAAGAGTTACCCCGGGGCCGAAGCTATGGGGCAATTGAAGTTCACCATATTATCGGTAGACTTAATTTCAAAGCGGCACGCGTACGTGATTGGTAAATGGCACTTAAGTAGAAAAGCGGGCGATTTGAGTGGGTATTACACGCTTTTGTGGCGGAAAATCAAGGGTAAATGGTTCATTGTATCCGACCATTCAAGCTGAACCAGGTATGGTGCTGCTCTTTAGTGAATGTTTGTAAAAGTTTTGTTTTGTGATGCTAATTCGATACTAATTTGGTGTCCTTATTTTTATTTAAAAAAAATAATTTACAAAAAGCCTTTGGAAACAAATGGTAAGTTCCGAAATTTGAACCTAGAAACAAACGCCAAGACCAAGTTCTGGCCTTGCCTTAGGGCAAAAAAGTGCGTACGTCTTTGACCCAGTTTTGTGTATCCGCAGCGGCCGTGAGTATTTACTAGCCGAGTTACTTTTTTTCCAAGAACTGAAAAACAATCCAGCTGTGATTTACAAGATTAAACTTAAAAATGCAGACGAAAGTGTTCTGCTAGATGACCAGGTATATGAATGGATAATCGCTGATCCGTACCTGTCAAAAATTGACCTAATCAACAACCTGCGCATGCACTCCAGTGGCTGTGTAGTCTTTCAAAAAACATGGAAAAAGGCCGAGGGAGGCTTCAAGACCGAGACCATCTACCTGCACAAATTGATTGCAGAAAAATTCCTAGTTGATGAAAAAGACAAGGTGAAAAGATTGGTAGGCGCCAAAAACGGTGACAAACTGGACTGCCGCTTGGACAATATCGTGTACCGTTCCCGGGCTACTGCAAGTAGAATGCGTAAAACCAGCAGCAATACTGGATTTACGGGTGTTTATCGGGAGCATCGACGATTTAGGGCCGTAATTTCCGTAAACGGTCGTGCCAAGCACATTGGCATGTACGACACCGCCGAAGAAGCCGCTGCCGCCTACAACAAAGTTTCTAGGGAATACTTTGGGGAAGAGGGCAAAATCAACAAGGTGAAAGGTTGGGGGTAGGGGTATTGGGATAATGAATGATATTGAGATATTGTAAGATATTTCAATATCCCAATATCCCTATATCTCAACATCAATGCATTCGGTCCCCACGTGGCGTAAGCTGTAGCATAATCTCTGCTTCAAACTGAAGACACTCTCTCCAGCGGGCCAACGTTATGTCTTTTCCAAAGTACAGTTCTGCCAGGTCCAAAAATAGCCGATAATGACCGGCCTCTGACACCATAAACTTATGGTACCAATCTCGCAATACCTCTTCAGAACAATGCAGTGACAACAAGCGAAAACGCTCGCAACTGCGTGCCTCTATCATCGCACAAATGAGTAGTTTGTCGAGCAATGCCACCTCACGCGATTGCCCTTTTACCTGAAAACCAAGGAGTTTGTTCACATATTCATCCTTGCGCTGACGGCCCAGCTGAAGCCCTCTTTTTTTGAGTTCAGCCAATACCATTCGAAAGTGCCCCCATTCTTCCGTGACGATGGGCGCCACAGCCTCCACCAGTTCTACACGGTCAGGATATGCCTGAATAAGCGTTATGCAGGAAGTTGCTGCTTTCTGTTCGCAGTAGGCGTGGTCAGTAAGGATTTCACTAAGCTCAATTTCGGCCAGGTTGACCCATCGTGGGTCGGTGGGCAATTGGAGTCCTAATTTTGTGGTCTGCATGGCAAGTATTATCGTGCAAAAATACGCACCCAATCTGCTCCGCACCTAAAATCCTGCTTTAAAACTGCGTTTTCGGGAATCTTGGGTGCAGCTATGCCATTGCTCAAATGCTGTCTGTTTTCAAGCACCCGAATTTCGTCCCAATGCCCCGAATCCACAAATTGTTGGAGCACGTGAGCCCCTCCCTCTACCAAAAGTATGGCCTTATTTGCTATTTTCAAGGCCTCCAAAAGGGTTGGTACCTCTACGCTACCTTCTACTGGAATAAATTTGGTGTTCCGAAAATCCCCTTTCATAACCGGCTTTCCAAACACCCAGGTCTCGATGGAATCGTCCAGCAGATGATGGCTAGCCGGTATTTTACCCTGCGTGTCGAATACGACCCGAAGCGGGTTCTTCCCAGGGAAAAACCTTGTGTCCAAGCGAGGATTGTCCAATTCCGCAGTCCGTGCCCCCACCAAAATAGCGTCACAATGGGTTCGCCAGCGGTGAACGAGGCGCAGGGTTTCCGCACCCGAAATTGGGGTTCGCTCACCTGTTTTTCCTAAAAAACCATCGGAGCTTTGTGCCCATTTCAGTACGACATAAGGTCGCTGCTGCGTAATCCAGGTAAAAAAAGCGCGATTGAGCCAATATCCCTCGGCCTCAAGTATCCCATCCAGCACTTCAACGCCAGCTCGCCGCAGAGCGTCCAATCCTTTGCCAGCCACCAGTGGGTTGGGGTCCATGTTGGCCACCACCACCCGACGGATTTTTTGTCGTAAAATCAGGTCACAACAAGGTGGCGTTTTCCCAAAGTGGGAACAGGGTTCGAGGTTGCAATACAGGGTAGAGTAGGGGATAAGGGCTTGATTTTCAGGTGAAACCGAAGCAATACACCGCACTTCGGCATGTGCCTCCCCCCAACGCTGGTGCCAACCCTCCCCGATAATTCTATCCGCATGCACCAGCACAGCACCTACCAGGGGGTTGGGCGAAACCGCCCCCGCACCCAATCGGGCAAGCTCAAAACATCGACGGATAAAACGTTCATCGTTCATCGTTTCAAGAGCATTTCCATTGCTTGCTGCAACCTTTCGGCTTCGATACCTGCCTTTTGGGCGAAATCTTCGCCAGACGAGGCGTAGAGAATGCTGCGGGAAGCGTTGACAAGTAGTCCACATTCGCGATTCATTCCATGTTGGCAGATAGCGGCCAAATCGCCGCCTTGCGCGCCCACACCTGGGACCAGCAAAAAATGATCAGGTACGATTTCTCGAACGCGGATAAAGGCTTCTGGATGGGTGGCGCCGATGACAAACATGAGGTTCTCAGGGGTACCCCATGTAGCCGTACGTTGCAGCACTTTTTCCCAAAGCGGTTGCCGAGCGTCTTCCAACCAATCTCGTTGGAAATCCTCGCTGCCCTGATTGGAAGTAAGTGCCAATACGATGGCCCATTTGTCCTCAAAACCCAAGAAAGGTTTGACGCTGTCTTCTCCCATGTAGGGTGCAACGGTAACCGAATCGCAGCCGAGTTGATTGAAAAAGGCTTCGGCATACATACGGCTGGTATTTCCGATGTCGCCGCGTTTGGCATCGGCAATGATAAAATGCTGGTTGCCAATGTATTCGATGGTGCGCGCAAGGGTCTGCCAACCCTGTGGCCCCAAGGCCTCATAAAAAGCCAGATTGGGTTTGTAGGCCACGCAGTAATCCTTGGTTGCATCGATTATGGCGCGGTTAAACTCAAAAATAGGGTCGGCGGCACCCTGCAAATGAGCAGGTATTTTGGCCAGTTCGGTATCCAGGCCAACACAGAGGAATGTTTTTTTGCGGAAGATTTCGGAAACGAGGGTAGCGCGATTCATAGGCACAAAGGTAGTGCGTTTGAAAATAGTGCCGGTGCTGCTGGTCCGTAGATTCTGGATTAGATTTTGTCAAACAAAAATAAATTTGCTTGAAAAGTGTTTGTTGGCTGGCTTGAAAATCCGACCACAACACCTGAGCCATCACTTTTTTCGAAAATCAAATTTTATGCAAAAACTAACCTTGCTTTTCACCTTATTTGTAACGTTGTTACACCCTCTGATTGGCCAAGAAACGCCCAATCCCGAACCCATCAGCGAAGGCACCATTCGTTACCTGGTGACTCACGACTGGACCAAAAAAATGGCAGCCCTTGAGTATATGAGCAAGCAGCGTAAGGAACGGGTCGCCTACATGTGGGGCAGCCGCTCCGAATGGCACAACTATACCTTGCTGCATTTCGACCCCAACCAGACGAAATATGTAGATTCGGATGAACGGGTAAATCCCGATGACGACGGCTATTCCTGGAGAAAGGAGACTTTTTATACAACCCGTAACTTCTCCCAAAATACCTTACTGGATGCCATTACCATGCAAGGCAAAACGTACCTGATTCAGGATTCTTTGCGGTGCCAGGACTGGAAAATCCTCAATGACCTGAAGGAAGTGGCCGGTCACCTCTGCATGAACGCCAGTTGGGAAGACACCATCAAAAAGCAAAAGATTATTGCTTGGTTTGCACTGGACATCCCGCACAGCGGTGGTCCAGAACGTCTGTGCGGCTTACCTGGGCTTATCCTCGAAGCCGATGTGAACAATGGCGCTATGGTGATTACCGCCAATCGAATTGAGGCCAAAAAAATGACCACGGAGTTTGCACCGCCCAAAAAGAACAAAGGGAAAAAGGTAACAGAAGCAGAATACTCCCTGGCTTTAAAAAAACTGATTGACGATTTCGTCAAAGAAGAACAACCCTATTTCTGGGATATCCGGTATTAAGGGGGAGAGAAGTGGAGAAATTTTCGCAGCTCCCAGTGTTTTTGCAGACCTTTGCATCCACTCACTGGGGTGTTGGGGTGGAAGTTGTTTAGGGTAGCGGGTTTAGGGTTTAGTCGTAAAAACGTGCTATACCCTAAATTCTCTTCCCTAAACAACTTCTCCTCCGACTGAGATTACACCCATCGAACTTGCCCAAGTAATTTTGGGTAAGGAACTGAGACGGGGTAGTGGCATCACTACGCTTCCGAAGCCCCTTCGGTAAGTGGATGTTTCACTCAATTTCTTCATTTTCAATGTTTTATTTCACTTTGCCATTTGCCACAGGCTGGAGCACCTGTGCTTGGAACGGCGTACGCTTGACTTTATTCGCCATTTTATTGAACCAGACGATCGCAGCGCAATCAGACACCAGCAGCCAAGCAGCCAAACCATCCCCGAACCATCAATTGGAGGAGGTAGTAGTACAAGCTACCCGAACCAACGCCAAAAGCCCCATCCCACACAACAATTTTTCAGCAGAAAAACTCGCCAAAGAATACCAGGCACAAGACGTTCCCTACCTGCTGTCGTCGGTTCCATCGCTGGTGGAAACTTCCGATGCGGGTATGGGTACCGGCTATACGGGTTTGCGAATTCGGGGAAGCGATGGCACACGCACCAATGTGACCATCAACGGGATACCGCTCAATGACACAGAAAGCCAAATTGTGTATTGGGTGAATTTGCCCGATTTGGCGGCAAGTGCCTCTGAAATTCAGGTGCAGCGCGGGGTTGGGGCCAGTACGAATGGAGCAGGGGCATTTGGCGCTACCATCAACTTGGACCTATCCAAAATCGAAAACGAACGGTTTGCCACCCTTACCAATACCCTGGGTTCATTTGGAACGCGCAAACATTCCCTTTCACTTGGTACGGGCCTGATTGGCGGGAAAGTGGCTTTCACTGCCCGGGTTTCGCGCATTTACTCCGATGGATACGTCGATCGGGCCAGTACCGATCTAAATGCAGTCCATTTGACGGGCGCTTATTTGGATGAGCGGCAGTCACTTCAATTCCACCTGCTTTCGGGGCATGAAATCACTTACCAAGCTTGGAACGGGCTTCCGGCACAATACCTTGAAAACGAAACACTTAGGACCTACAATTCCGCCGGCGCCGAACGCCCGGGTACGCCCCACCCAGATGAGGTGGACAACTATACCCAACGCCATTTTTTGGCGCATTACAAGCGGGAATTATCCTCTCAATTACACCTCCAAATCAACGGGCACTATACCCGTGGATTTGGCTATTATGAACAATACAAGGCCGATCAGGATATTGCGGATTATGGACTGCTACCAGATTCGACCGTTGCGCCCATGGATTTGATTCGGAGGCGTTGGCTGGACAATGATTTTTATGGCAGCACCTTTGCGCTGCGCTGGTTGCCGAAAGCGGCCTGGAAGCCCAGTTTTATGTTGGGTGGCGCATGGAGTCGATATGAGGGC
>JALHPW010000322.1 GCA_022842255.1 Saprospiraceae bacterium
AGGGCCACTGCATGAATGCGACGACCCATTTTGGCTTGGATATCAATGAATTGCGGCGCAATCAACTGGCTTTTTGCCTTCAATTTTTGGGACCAATCGGCATCCGTGGTTCGCATGGCAAGGCAACCTGATTGTACGGCGATGACCCAAACTAGCAACAGAAAAAGCAAAAGGCAGCCCACCCTTCGGAAGAATTTGCGCAGTTTCATCGAGTAAAGTTAACGTTGGAAGGGTTGCGTACCCCTCCAACGTCAAAAAATTAAAGTTCGGTTTAGAAACTGTTTTAAAACAGATTCTTACAATTTCCCCAAAGTTTCTTTCACAAACCCGGTAAGCGCCTCCCCGCGCAGCATCCCTTGTTGGAGGAGTGCGAGGTTGAGCAGGTATTTTGAAAAGCCCAATTGAGCTTCTTCCTCCTTGATTTTCAGCAATTTATTTACAATAATTGGGTGGTTGGAATTGACCACTGCATTGTACGAATCCGGCATGTCGCCCAGCCCGCCCATGCCGTGCAAGGCTTGCATTTCTTTCATCCGACGCATAAACTCTGGTTTCACAATTTGTACCGGCTGGTCGTCTGGCGAGAGCGCAGAAAGTTCTATAGATGCCCCGGCTTGTCCGTTGAGTGCCTTTTCAAAAAGTGATTTCAAGGTACCTTGTTCGGCTTCCGAAAGTACGGATTCGCGTTTTTCGTCTTTTTGTACCAGGTTGTCGGTCGTGCTGGAGTCTACCCGGACAAACACAAGTCCGAGCTCGGAACGATATTCCAGGTGTTGTACCCAATGGTTGTCGAGTACCGTATCCAACCGCAATACTTCATACCCACGGGCTTCGGCGGCCACGATTTGAGCATGGTGGCCTTCCACGTCATTGGTGTAGATGACCACGGTTTTGCCATGCTTGTCGGTTTGGGTATCCTTGATTTTTTCTTTGTGTTCGCTCAAAAGGGCAAAGACGCCTTTAGTGTTTTCCACCAAGGTGAAATTGGCCGCACGATCTTCAAACTTCTTGTCGGAAATGACGCCATATTTTACAAAAACCCCCAAATCGCGCCATTTTTGTTCAAATGCCGGGCGGTCTGCTTTGAAAAGGTCGTGGAGCTTGTCGGCCACTTTTTTGGTGATGTGCTCGCTGATTTTTTTCACGTTGCCATCGGCCTGCAGGTAAGAGCGCGACACGTTGAGCGGAATATCGGGCGAATCAATCACCCCGTGCAGGAGTTGCAACCATTCGGGTACAATGTCGCGCACATCGTCGGTCACAAAAACCTGATTGGAGTACAGGTGAATTTTATTGCGCGTCAATTCCATGGCATTGCCCCCGATTTTCGGGAAAAACAGCACCCCTGTCAGGTTGAACGGGAAGTCGATGTTGAGGTGAATCCAAAACATGGGCTCGGCCGACATGGGGAACAATTGACGGTAAAACGCCCGGTAATCCTCGTCTTGAAGTTCGGAAGGCTGGCGTTTCCAAATCGGGCGCGTCTCATTGATGATATTAGGCACCTCGATGCTTTCTTCCTTTTTGTCATCGCCTTCCCCTGTTTCTATGTATTCTTTCCGGGTGCCAAACTGAATGGGCACGGGCAAAAAGCGACAATATTTTTCCAACAGACCTTCGAGGCGGAATTTATCCAAAAAGTCCTTGTTCTCCTCATTGATGTACAGGATGATGTCGGTGCCCCGTTCGGTTTTTTCCGGCGCTGGCTCAATGGAATAGGACGGGTCGCCCGCACACGTCCAACGAACTGGCTCGGCACCCTCTTTCCAGGATTTGGTGACAACTTCCACCTTATCGGCCACCATAAAAGCGGAATAGAAGCCAAGTCCAAAATGGCCAATAATGCCGCTGTCCTGATATTTTTCAAGGAATTCGGTGGCACTGGAGAAAGCGATTTGGTTGAGGTATTTGAGCACCTCTTCCTCGGTCATCCCAATGCCTTTGTCGCGGATAATCAATCGATTCTGTTCGGAATCCTGAATGATTTCGATGGTCAGGTCCCCAATCTCATGTTTCACCTCCCCGCGTTGGGCCAATACCTGAAGTTTAGTGCTTGCATCCACTGCATTCGATACGAGCTCACGGAGAAAAATCTCGTGGTCGGAATAGAGGAATTTTTTGATGATGGGGAAAATGTTCTCTGTCTGGACGGAAATAGTACCGGTTTGCATGGTATTGAATGTGGTCAGTTTTGAATGTGTTCAATATTTTAATGTGGTCAATGGGGGTATGGGGGCATTTGTTAGCAAAAGTTGAATTGGCCAATGGGTACGGTACGATCAAAGGCTGTGCCATTGCAAGGATGCTGACAAAATGTCCGTCAGTTGCATTTTAAACCTAAAACATTGATAATCATTATAGTAACATAAAATACATATCCTTAAATGGGTTATTACCCATGGGTTTAGGGAAAAAAAATGTTGCACATTTGTTAATTGTGGCACAGTAGTTGCCTAACAATATGCACGAACGCTGCTGTCGATGAATTTCACCGAGTACAGGCGATTTCGGAAAAACGAGGACAAATTCTGTGTAAGAAATTAAGGCCTTTAGTGGTCTTAAGCCCGTGGGCGAGGGACCAGTCCATCTGGGGGGTAGGGCTGGTCTCCTCACCACAATTTGAGGGGTACCCAAAAATTCGGGCGAACATCAATTACCCTCTTATGCTTTCGGTTTAGTCGGAACTCGGTTCGTTAATCCATTTTTCATCATCATCAAGTACAGCAGCAGGTAGCCTCCTTCTTGGCTTCCTGCTTTTTTTTTTGCCCAGAGCTCGTAGGTTTTCGAAAACCTACGAGCTCTTTTTTTGTAATCGTTGTTCCTTTGCAATATGTCCAACACATTCGGCCACCTTTTTCGGGTCACTACATTTGGCGAATCGCACGGCACAGCCATTGGTTGTATCGTGGATGGCTGCCCTGCTGGCCTTGTTTTCGACCTTGATTTCATCCAACACGAACTCGACCGGCGCAGGCCTGGTCAAAGCAGCATCGTAACCCAGCGCAAGGAAAGTGACACGGTGCAGGTGCTGAGCGGGGTGTTTGAAGGGCGTACCACGGGCACACCCATTGCTATGGTCATCCCGAATGAGGACCAGCGCAGCCGCGACTACGACCACCTGGCAACTGCATTCCGGCCCAGCCATGCAGATTATACCTGGCAAGCCAAATTTGGACATCGCGATTTTCGGGGAGGAGGCCGCAGCAGTGCCCGGGAAACGGCAGCACGCGTGGCAGCCGGTGCATTGGCCAAACTACTACTCCGCAATCAAGGCATTGATATACAAGCATTTGTGAGCCAGGTTGGTCATTTGGAACTCAAAAAAGAGTATACCACGCTCGACCTATCTCTAAGCGAAAGCAATGATGTGCGCTGTCCTGACCCCGCTTTGGCCACCAAAATGATTTCGCTCATTAAAAAAGTGCGCAAGGAAGGAGATACTATCGGCGGGGTGGTCATGTGTGTGATCCGTGGCTGTCCGCCCGGACTGGGCGAACCGGTGTTCGACAAACTCCACGCCGAACTGGGCAAAGCCATGCTCAGTATCAACGCAGCCAAGGGCTTTGAATATGGCTCTGGCTTTGCGGGGGTTAAAATGCGTGGCTCGGAGCACAATGACTTATTTACGGTGGACGGTGCACGGTTGACGGTCGACGGTACACGGTCGACGGTGGACGGCAATGCGCAGTCAGGCGAACCGGACACCGTGCACCGTCCGCCGGATACCGTAAACCGTGCACCGTCCACCGTCCACCGTCAACCGTCTACCCTTACCAACCACTCCGGAGGCATACAGGGCGGCATTTCCAATGGTATGGACATCTATTTTCGGGTAGCGTTTAAGCCGGTAGCCACCATTATGCGGGAGCAAGAAACGCTGAATGCCGAGGGAGAGGCGGTGACCGTAAAGGGTAAAGGCAGACACGACCCGTGTGTGGTGCCACGAGCGGTACCGATTGTAGAAGCCATGGCCGCGCTTGTGTTGGCAGATTTTTACCTGAGAGGAAAAGCCAATCGGGTTGAATGAATACTTCACTTTAAACATAAAAACGTCATGACAACCGAAAACACCCCTTTAGATTCCCCCAACATTTCCACTCCATCCCCAAAATCAAATTCTACTTTACGGGTCTTTCAAATCATTGGCTGGGTAGTAGAGGGTTTTGGTGCTTTGTTCACCTTGCTGGGCTTGTTTTTCAAATTGCAATCCTGGGAAGGCGGCGCAGAAATGCTGATCATCGGGATGAGCACCTTAGCCTTCTTTTACCCATTCATGTTGTGGGCCGTTGTTGGCAGCAGGACTTGGCTACAAGGGCTACTAACTGTCCCGGTAGGTTCGGCCTTGTTTTTAGGTCTTATTTCAGCCCTATTTCGCTGGGAATCATGGCAAGGAGCCTACGAAATGGCCCTTGTGGGCATCATGACGCTTTTGGCGGCAGGGTTCGTCAGCCTCATCCTGACATTGATCCGTTATTCCAAATCTGACAACAAACCATTTTACTGGCATATTATGGTAAGATTGGTGATTGCTACTTTATTGGCCGCACCTGGCATTTTCAAGGCATTCTAACATGATAAATCTACTTTCCGATACCACTACCAAACCCACTCCGGGTATGTTGAAAGCCATGTGGGCTGCTGAAGTTGGCGACGATGTATTCCGAGAAGACCCCACCGTAAATGCATTGGAAGCCAAGTGTGCCGCCTTGTTCGGCCATGAGTCAGCCTTGTTTTGTCCCAGTGGCACGATGGCCAATCAGATTGCCCTTAAAGTCCACACCCGACCGCTGGACGAGGTGATTTGCGACGAAATGAGCCATATTTATCAGTACGAGGTGGGTGGTTATGCTTTTCATTCCGGTATTGCGGTCAATCTTTTGAAGGGCGAAAACGGGATACTCCAGGCCGAGATGGTGGAGGCTGCAATTCGTCCCAAACAAGACTGGTTGCCCCGCAGCACCCTGGTAGTCATTGAAAATACCTGCAACAAAGGTGGCGGAAGCATTTACCCATTGGAACATATTCAAGGGATTCGACGTGTTTGTCAGCAGCGGGGGCTGGCACTTCACCTCGATGGAGCACGGATATTCAATGCGTTGGTTGAAACCGGTGATACGCCCATTACGATCGGCAAGGAAGTAGATAGCCTTTCCATTTGCCTTTCCAAAGGATTAGGCGCGCCGGTCGGCTCCGTACTTATTGGAAATCAATCGTTTATAGCGGAAGCGCGACGCGTACGAAAAGCCATGGGCGGCGGGATGCGGCAAGCCGGATATTTGGCAGCAGCAGGCATTTATGCCCTCGACAACCATGTAGAACGGCTTCGAGAAGACCATGCACACGCCCGGCAAATAGCTGATGCACTGGCCCAATTACCTTGGGTGACCAATATCCGCCCCGTACAAACCAATATTTTGATTTTTGATTTGGTGCAACCCAAGACCCCTGCTGTGTTTCTTGAGTCTTTGAAACAAAAAGGCATCATAGCCTCCGCATTTGGGCCACAAACCATTCGTTTTGTCACGCACTTGGATATTAGCCAGGCTATGATTGAGCAGGTGATTAAATGTATGATGTATGATGTATGATGTATGATGTATGATGTATGATGTATGATGTATGATGTATGATGTATGATGTAGAAATTTCCACTTCTATACATCATACATCATACATCATACATCAGTTCTTCTTCCCCGAAGTACTCAATTTAGCCAGTTCAGCCTGAATGGCTTCTGCTTCTTTGGCATAGCGCGCTACGGATTCATTGTAATCCTGCAATTGAGCTGGTGTCAGCACCGTTGTAGTGGCGACTTCTTGCGAGGCGGACTTTGGATCGGAGGCGGCAACATCGGCAGCTTTGATTTCGTTGAGCATTCCTGTTTGCTTTTCAATCATGCCTTCCAAGGTGGAGTAAATTGCGTCAATTTCAGCGACTTTTGCTTTCCGGACGCTGGTTGGAAGCGCATCCACTTGTTTGCGGAGATCTTCCATCTTTTGAATTCCGGAGCTGAGGCTGCCAGACGCTTTCTGTATTTCTTCGGGCGCCGCTGGCGTAGGCGCCGCCGGGGCTACTGGCGCAGGTGGCGTGTTTTCGGAAGCACTTTTGGGCGTGTTTTGACAAGCTACAAAAAACAGGCTGAGGAGGAGTGGGAAAATAAGTTTGTTCATT
>JALHPW010000323.1 GCA_022842255.1 Saprospiraceae bacterium
ATCATCCATACCCAAGGACCCTCTATTGCCAATTCATACCAAATCAACTATTACCCCACCATTTTCTGCATCTGCCCCTTCGACAAAAAAGTGTACGAAGCAGGGCAATTGCCTACCTCTGCGCTGTATGAATTCATGCAGTCGCATTGTCAGCCACCACCGGTCATGGTCAACGTGGAAAGTGTCACCAAAACCAAATGTTTTGGCACCAATACAGGAGCTATCAATATTTCGGTCAGTGGCGGGGTGCCCCCATACACCTATCTCTGGAGCAACGGAGCGACCACGCAGGATTTGAACAACATCCCCGCAGGCTCTTATACCGTTATTATCAATGGACAAGCGGGTACCACCGGTACCATTAATATTGATGTAGAAGGCCCAGCCTCTCCCTTGACCCTCTCTTTGGACAATACCACCCCGGTCGGGTGCAACGGAATTCTTGCAACCGCTACTGTGGTGGCTAATGGTGGCTGGCCAGAAAATTATACCTACAATTGGCAAAACGGCCAAGTTGGGGAAACTGCAACCGGCCTCAATGCTGGCAATCACGTGGTCAGCGTAACAGACGACAATAATTGTAAGGTCAGTATTACGGTAAACATTGCCCCGGCAGTGTATCCCACGGCACTCATTGCCGATCCTCCAACCCTTACTTGCGCCCTGCCCACCATTCAAATGAATGGCACCGGATCTAGTTCCGGGCCAGAGTATTCCTACCAATGGTTCGGCTCCAATGGAGGTCATATCGTGTCGGGAGCAACTACTACCACCCCCACGGTCGATGCGGCGGGTACCTATACCCTTATTGTGACCAACATCGAAACCACCTGTGTTTCCTATGCCAATAAAGTGGTAAGCGCTAATGTGGACCTGCCTATGGCCAATGCCGGACCTGCGCAGTCCATCTCCTGTGCAACTCCGCAGGCAAGTTTGCAGGGCACGGGCTCGTCAGGGTCTAATTTCAGCTACCTGTGGACGGCCGCCGATGGAGGCAATATCGTCAGTGGGGGCACTACCCTAACGCCTTTGGTAAACGCAGCAGGTACCTATACCCTGAAAGTGACAAACAGCAGCAATGGTTGCACCCAAACAGCAGCTACCGTGGTAACGGGAACACCTGCACCTTCGCTGGCTACCACCAGCGGAACCCTCAATTGCCTCGTTTCCAACATTACATTGAGCACCACCACCAATGCCGCCAGCCCAAGCTTTAGCTGGACAGGCCCCAATGGGTACACCTCTACCTTGCAGAGTCCGGTGGTAAACGTTTCGGGCTCGTACAATGTGGTGGTTACGGACAGTATCACTACTTGTACCAGTACTGCAACGGCCAACGTGACTTCCAATACCATTGCCCCGGGCGCTTCCGCTACCGGAAACACGCTGACCTGTGTGGTAAACAGCGCCGTGATCAATGGGTCCAGCCCCGATACCTTGGCAACTTTTGCCTGGACTGGACCAAATAGCTTTGCTTCCACGCTGCAGAACCCAACGGTGAGCGAGGCAGGTGCCTATAACCTCGTGGTTACCAACCCATTGAATGGTTGTACTTCCACGGCCTTGGCCAATGTCCTGTTGAACACAACTCCCCCAACAGCCTCCGCTACGGCATCGGGGAATTTGAATTGCAACGTGTCGCAACTCCAACTCAACGGTACGGGGTCCTCACAGGGTAGCAATATCAGTTATAGCTGGACGGCTTCCAATGGAGGCAATATTGTATCTGGTGAAAATACACAAACCCCGTTGGTGGATGCCGCCGGCACCTATTCCATCTTGGTGTCCAACAGCGACAATGGTTGCGCGCAAACCGCTTCCGCCAATGTGCTGCTAAGCCCAAGCGTAGCAGCGTCCATTGCCGCCCAAACCAATGCGCTTTGCAACGGGGCTGCCAACGGAACTGCCACTGCCGCAGGGGTAGGTGGAAATGGCACCTTCAATTATGCTTGGAGTAATGGTGGCAGCACCGCAAGTGTTACCGGCCTTTCTGCAGGTACCTATGTGGTGGTGGTAACGGATGGCGAAAACTGTTCGGCTTCCAGCACAGTGGTCATTGCACAGCCCGATGTATTGGCAGCCAATGCCAGCGCAACCGCGCAAACGGCCTTTGGAGAAAACGATGGTACGGCCACGGCCAACCCAACAGGCGGAACCAATGCTTACGCCTATGCTTGGGACAATGGGGAAACCACCCAAACCATTTCAGGGCTGGCTCCGGGCAACTACAACGTGGTGGTTACGGATGCCAATGGATGCACCGCGGTGCAAACCGTTACGGTCAACTCCTTCAATTGTAGCCTGGCGGCCAATGTTTCGGCCACCAATGTTACCTGCCATGGTGCCAACAATGGGGCAGCGGAAGTGCTTGTCACGGCCGGTACTAACCCAATGACCTTTGCCTGGAGCAATGGCGAAACCACCCAAAGCGTGAGCAGCCTGGCCGCAGGACTTTACACCGTGAACGTCACGGATGGCAACAACTGCCCGGCTGTGCTCAGCATCAACATCAGCGAACCCATTGTGCTGCTTGCCAATGCCACGCCAACAGCTGAATCTGCCCTGGGCGCCAACGACGGGTCGGCAACCGCCAACCCAACAGGGGGGACAGGGGGCTACACCTATGCCTGGAGCAACGGCGAAAGCACCCAAACCATCAGCAACCTGGCTCCTGGTACCTACTCCGTAGTGGTGACCGATGAAAATGCATGTACTTCCGTTCAAACAGTAGAGGTTGCCTCCTTCCTTTGCGCGATTGCTTCGCAAAATACAGTTGCCAATGTGAGCTGCGCTGGCGCGGCTGATGGCTCGGTAACGGTATCGCTCCAAGGCGGAACCGCACCATTCACCTATGCCTGGAGCAACGGCGGCACTACAGCTACCATCTCCAACCTCGCTGGCGGGGAGTACACAGTGAATATTTCCGACGCCAATGGTTGTGCATTTAGCACTACGGCAAGCGTAAGCGAACCAACACCCTATTCCACCTGGACGGTACAAACCGTCAACCCACTTTGCCCGAACGATGCAAGTGGCTCCGCTACCGTATCCATTTCAGGGGGCACCGAACCTTACAGCTTCCTTTGGAGCAACGGGGCAACCGGCAATACCCTGGAAAATGTCCCTGCGGGCGATTACAGTGTACAGGTAACAGACGACAATGGTTGCCAAAGCAGCACATCGGTGTCGCTCACTTCCGCTGACAACGAGGCCCCAAGTATCTCTGCTCAAAGCGCTACCCTTGCACTCAACAACAACGGTTCCGTACAAGTGAGCTTGACGGATCTTGCTGCTCAATTTGGCGACAACTGCGGTGTGGCGAGCACCAGTGTTAGTCCGCAAAGCTTTGATTGTCAACAGCTTGGTGCGCAAACAGTAGTCCTGACAGTGACCGACCTTTCCGGCAATACCGCTACCACTACAGCCTTGGTTACGGTGGTGGACAACATCGTGCCAGCACTGACTTGCCCAGCCAGTCAGGTGGTTTGTTCCTACGATAATGTAGTGAACTACGCCTCTCCGGTGGCAGAAGACAACTGTCTTTTGGCAGGCAATGGTACCTGGTTGGTAGAAGGCCCGGCCAGTGGCTCAACGTTCCCAGTTGGGGTGACCAATGTGATCTACACCTACACAGATGCCAGTGGTAATGCAGGATCTTGCTCCTTCTCGGTAACGGTAACTTCAGCCATCGAATTTACCAATATCAGCGTTGACCCGGACGTGAACGGACAACAGGTAGGTTCTATTGATATTACCATCGATGGAGGCACCGGACCGTTCCTGTTTGAATGGACCAATCAAGCTGGAGATATTGTAGGCAACACAGAAGATGTAGAAAGTCTGGGAGAAGGCAGCTATACCGTTAAAATCACGGATGCAAACGGCTGTATCTATACCCAGGAGAGCATCAAGTTGGAAAACACGGTCGGCACAAAAGAACCAAGCTGGCTCACTGGGGTAAGTCTCCAGCCAAACCCAACCAGCGGTATTACCAATATCGTGTTCAGCGTGCCCGTGGCCAACAACCTAGAAATCACGGTCATCGATGCTACCGGCAGAACCCTGCTCACAGACATCAGCGAACAACAAAGCGTGGTCAGCATTGACTGCACGAACTTACCCAGTGGGGTGTATTCGCTGCGTTTCCGGACTGGCCAGGAAGTTGGGGTTCGGAAATTGGTTGTGAATAAGTAACGAAGTACGAGTAACGAAGTACGAATTACGAAGTGTGAGTTGCGAATTACCCAATACACACGCCCGCTCGGAGTCATTCCGGGCGGGCGTTATTGTTTCCAAAACAAATAGGGCCAGTCTTGCCAGTGTGTTGTGAGCTCTGCCGAAACTGGATTTTGAAAGATGAAATGGGCACATTTTTCAAACTCGGCGGCGGTGGTAATCGGAAAATCAAAACTCCGTTCATGCCAGATTTTTCCGGAGCTTTGAATGGTTCCGTTTGAGCGGTGTTTGTGAAAAGTTGTGGGAGGGGCGGAGGACTCCATTTGCCAAAAGTCGATTTTTAAGGACTGCTCCAAGGTGTTCCGAAGTCGGTCTACGGAGGCCCTAAGTGCTTTACAATCAATTAATTCGATGTCTAGGGCGTTGGGCTCGCTTGCTTCGCTGGTATGCAGGTCCAACAAGAGGTGTATATGATTGGGCAGGACGGCGTAGGCCAATACGTCGAACATTTTACCATCCAGTTCCTGAATCGCATCGGCCACGATTTGGGCCAGGAGAGGATGATGCAGCCTGGAACTGCCGTATTTGCCCAAATCGAGGGCGATGTCGAAACGTTTGAAAAGGACCTTGCGAAGCATGTGCAAGTGTTCCGAACGATGGGGCCCTTGGGCTATTTCAACCTGTCTGTTGTAATATTGGAGTCCCAGATTTTGGCTAAAACTTTCTGGCAGGGCATCCCGCAGGCGCAAGGTTACGAAGTAAACCCCTTCAAGGGAAGTTGGGAGGGGAAGGGGAGGCAGGCTGGCGGAATTCATTGGGTGTGCGTGTATTGGTATTCAAAAATAGGAAAAATTTGTCGTTTCCTTGCAATGGATTTCCGTCATAACTTGGCAGAGTCAAAAAACATACTGTGATTAAAGTGATTTTGATGATTTGATTGATGAAAAAATTTGATTTTCAAATGATTAGATGCACGCAGTGTTCAAAGCCACGCTGCGTTGGCTATAAGTACCCACCCAAATAAATCACTATGAAAAAACATCCATTTCGTTTCCTCCACTTAATCCTAGCCAGTAGCAGCATCCGATTGCTGTGTGTGGCATTTGTACTCATACCAGGGCTGCTTTCTGCCCAAAACTCGCCATCGGATGCTGAGCAGATACACCACAACGACAAAACTTATTATGAAGCAGTACAGCTTGCATTGAACAAGGCATTTGAAACAGAAAAGCAACGATTGCGTGGGGAAGTCGGACATTCCATTGCTACCCAAGCCCAGCTCGATTTTTATTCCCGAAAACTTCAGGGGCAGTATGATTATCAAGCTGGTAGGTTGTATGAAGTTTCATCGCTGTTTTACTGGTTTAACGAGTTGGGAAATGACAGTCTAAGCCGACAAGTTTTGGAGCTGTTCAAAGCCGGGGAAACCGAGCGCTGTACGCTGCTGCTGGAAAATGCAAAACTCCTGGAGCGCGTCCAGGAAGCCTCTCAACAACAATGGGGTCAAATTGACCTAAAAAAGGAAGAAAAACGCCAGCAAGACATGGTGGCCTTGATGCTCTTGGCCGAAATCTATCAGATCACCTTAGCAACGGATAAGGCCGAAAATCTTTATGACCAACTGCTCCGTTTGGACAGCAACCTGAGTCTTCAGCGGGCTGCTGCAGCTTTTTACTATGGAAATAACTGCAGGGTCAAAGCCTTGAATCTCCTGCCAAGCCTTGTTGCCAACCCGGAGCTGAAAAAGGAGGATCAGGCTCGTTTGTACGAGCAAATGGGTGATTTGTACACCTCCTTGGGGCAGCTTGAACTCGCTTTGGGGGCTTATTTGGCGCATCAAAAGGCAAATGCGGAGATTTTGGACGCCTTTCCCGATCAATTTTTGGTGAAGGAACAACTGGCCATCGCGCAGGAAAAAATTGGGATGACCTATTTTGCGATGGGCGACTTGGAATCGGCTTTGGCTTCCTTTGAGGAGCGACTTCGCTTG
>JALHPW010000324.1 GCA_022842255.1 Saprospiraceae bacterium
AAACACTTAAATCGCACTACTGCACTATTTTCGCCCCTTGATTTTGTTGATTTGAGGTTGGTCGTTCTGCCGGATATTTGTAACTTTATAATCCAACAAACCCTCAACCCTCATTTCACCAAATCCATACACCATGCTGAAACGCCTCCACATTCGAAACTACGCGCTCATAGACGAGCTCGAAATCAATTTTTCTGAACGACTGACCATCATCACCGGCGAAACCGGAGCGGGAAAATCCATCCTGCTCGGCGCCCTTGGGCTCATCATGGGCGAACGCGCCGACACCAAAGTGTTTTACAACGATGCGGAAAAATGCGTGGTGGAGGCCTATTTTGACGTAGCTGAATACGATTTGCGCGAGTTTTTTGAGCAACATGAATTGGATTACGACCCTGAGGTGGTCATTCGCCGCGAACTTTCTCCCAATGGCAAAAGTCGGGCGTTCGTGAACGACACCCCCGCCAACAACCAGGTGCTCCAGCGGCTCACCGAAAACCTGGTGGATTTGCACCAGCAATTTGACACACTGGACATCCACAACGTCAATTTTCAATTGCGGATGATTGACGCGCTGGCCGACAACGGACCCTTCCTCAAAGAATACCAGCAAGGGTACCGCCAATACGCCGCTGATAAAAAACGCCTCGCAGATTTCATCGAACGCAGCCAAAGCGGGGCCAAGGAGATGGAGTTCCTTCGCTTCCAACTCGATGAGCTACAAGCTGCCGAACTCCAAGAGGGCGAACAAGAATCGCTCGAAGCCGAACTCGCCCAACTCAACAATGCCGAGGACATCAAACGCAGTTACGGCGCCGCCTACAACCACCTTTCGGAAAGTGAAATGAACCTCGTGGGCCAGTTGCAGGAACTCGCCCGCAGCATCGCACCCACGCGGAAACTGTCGCCACAACTTTCGGCCATCAGCGAGCGTATGGATGGCTTAGTAGCTGATTTACAAGACCTTGCAAAAGATTGCGAGCGCATTGCCGAAGGCACGGAACACGACCCGCAGCGCATTGCCGAGGCCCAGGAACGGCTGAATGTGTTGTACAAACTGCAGAAAAAACACGGCGTAAGCAGCACCACGGAACTGCTTCAAATTCAATCCGACCTACAGCAACAAACCTCGGGATACACCAATCTCGATGCTGAAATTGCGAAACTGGAACAAGCCATTGCCAAACAGGAATTCACCCTTCGTGCGCAAGCCAACAACCTCAGCGAGCGCCGACGCATGGTGCCCCGCAAATTTGAGGAGCGCGTGCAGGCCATGCTCACCCAGTTGTCCATGCCGCACGCCCGTTTGAAAGTAGACATCGCGGACCTTGCACAACTTGGTCCCACGGGGCTTGACGACGTGCAATTCCTGTTCGCCACCAACGTAGGTGCGCGCTTTTTGCCCATCAAGGACGTGGCTTCTGGTGGTGAGCTCTCCCGTCTAACGCTTTGCACCAAAAGCCTAGTAGCCGATGCCATCCCACTGCCCACGCTCATTTTCGACGAAATCGACTCGGGTATTTCCGGCGATGTTTCCCTGAAAATGGGGCTGATTCTCAAGGAATTGAGTGCCCGCCACCAGGTCATCAGCATCACCCACACCCCACAGATTGCCGCCCGGGCGGATGCGCATTATTTCGTGTACAAAAAGGTGGATGGCCAGCGGACAGTCACCAATGTCCGCCTGTTAGAACCCGATGAGCGGGTGCGGTCTATTGCCGTCATGTTGAGCGGGAATCCGCCTAGTGATTCGGCGATTGCTACGGCTCGGGAGTTGGTGGAGGGGTAGATTTGTAGCGGGCTAAGTACACCGAATAGTGCGGAGAATCGCGCTAACAGGATAGAATCGGCGATTTGAAAAATACGGCGCTAGGCGAATGAAGAATCAAATATGAATAGAATATTTTTCTTGATTTCGATTTGTGCATTTCTGCAATGTAAGGCAACAACTCAACTCCCAAAGGTTGATTCAATTTACTATTATGAAAATTTTGACTTGTTCTTTTTAAAAGGTATGGGTAAGACTACCAAAAAAAAAGCCAACAACTTCGTAAAAGTTGGATATAAAAAAGGAGTGATAGCTCCATTGTATATGGCATTTAAACGCAATGGGCCAATTATAAAATTTGTATTGCGTGACAGTTTTCGCGTTGAAGAAAATAAAATCGTGTATGAATACTACACTAAAAATTTTTTTGGAGAAGCACCAGGTAAGCATTTTGACTTTGGTGGGACCTTTGGTTGGTCCTATAATGAATATTATATTTACATTGATATAAGCAACACCTTATTTTGCAAACAAGTTGAAAACTATGAGGTTGCCGATGCATCGCCCATTTACAAATATTTCATTGATGAAAATGGTGAGTCTTTTAAATGTTTTGGACATTATAAAATACACGACAGCCAATTTTCTTCAAAGGAAGAACAGTATGTAAAATGGGTAAAATACTTTGTGGATAAAGGCCATGATGCTTGTAGTAAGGCCGAACTAATTCCTAAGTAAGATGCTAATTTAGACTGCGGCATTTGGTTTCCTTACTAAATCACGCAAGCCGATATTTAATTGAATAAGGCTAACAACTTTAGATACCCCCAGCTCGCGCCGGGCTCATCCTGATGCGAAAATATTCTTAGATCCTTGTCAGCGCAACATATATTCATCACCTCCATATCAAAACAATCCCATGCTCACCCACATCACTGTCCGCCCTGCCGCTCGTGGCGGTAAGTACCTCGGCGAAGACGCCACCAATCCCAACGCTAAAAATCCAAAAAGTGCCCTGGTCTGTATCTGGAACAAAGAAACAGGCGGGATGCTACAATGCGCTTTCGCCAATGCACCCACCAAAGCGAGTGCCGGCCCTCCCAACCTCATGGATCCCGTGCGGCGCTGCGACCCATTTGCCACCGCTCCGGATACCGTGGAGGTCCGGTTTCAGGTGGACATTTCGGAGCCTACCGTTTTTACCGTGTGGGTGCTTGGCCCGCTGAGCCATATCGATCAGGCGCGTACGGTACAGTCCGACATCACGGTGTTGCCCGGCGTGGATATTGGCTCCAACCCATTGTCCACCGATGCCCTGGCACCCGCAAAATTCCCGGAAGGATTGGTGTTGGAGATTCCTGGCCTATGCGTCAGCAATGTATCCGCCAACCTGCCTACCGACCCAAAACAACAAGTGTCCTGCTCCGCCAAAGTGACCATGATGTGCGGCTGCCCTATCAACAATACACCCAATTGGTATTGGCCGCCCAGCGATTTTGTCGTCCAGTTGGTGACGTACATGAAAAGCGGCGCAATCCACAAGTACACCCTGGATTTTAATATTCTGCTCGACGTAAGCAGTTCGTTTTATGGGGTTTGGGACAACCAAATCACTGCGGGCGATTCGGTGGAGCAAGCCTGGGTACTTGCCTACCAACCTAAACTGGGCAACCAGGGGATGTGCCAATACCCGCCCGCTCCTCCAAAACTTTCAGAAGAGGTGCAGCGATTACTTGCCATATCGAGGCATGAGGCTTAAACGCTGCGCTAGGTTCTAACCTCAGGTGCTTCGCTGCGCTCAGCATGACACTCCCCCTCAGGCCCCCAACTCCAAGGTCCCATCCGCATGACGGGCAAAACGGCCCTCTGTGCGGTCGTGCACCTGATCGTAACGGCTCCAGGGCCAGCCGCCAAACTTGGTAGCGTGGTAATCTTCAAACGCCTGCTGGATTTCTTCCTTGGTGTTCATCACAAAAGGCCCGTATTGGATTACGTTTTCGCCGATAGGCCGACCTTGTAAAACCAGGATGCGCGCTTCTGAATCGCCGTTCACAAGTGCAATATCCACAGCGGCATTCACCACCGCGGAATGGTATTTTTCGATGGTTTTACCGGCAACGGAAAGCTGATTGCCCAGGTAAAAATACAGGGCACGATTGATGCCCTTGCTCGCTTTTGGAAGGGTAAACGTGGCTCCGGGGGCCAATTTAAGGTTAAATATGGCCACTTCGTTGGTAGGGTCCGCTGCCCACGAATTGGGAGGAGGCGCTGGGGCGACATGTCCCTGAAGTGTGCCTGCAATGACTTCCACTTCCGTGGGTTTTCCCGCTGCATCCGTGTGCTGCAACTTCGGGATTTTACTGCCCCAGAGCATCTTGAAATGGGGCTCCACCATCTTGTTTTTCTTGGGCAGATTGAGCCAGATTTGAAAAAGCTCCATCGGGTTTTCCTCGTCTTTTTTGAGCAAAGGGAACATTTCAGAATGCTGAACCCCCTTGCCCGCGGTCATCCATTGCACATCCCCTTCGCCATACCGGCCCGAGGCGCCCAAGGAATCGGCATGGTCCACCAGACCATCGCGTACCACCGTAATGGTCTCAAACCCTCGGTGCGGGTGACCGGGGAAACCAGGCACTTTTTTGCCGTGGTACATCCGCCAGCCATCTTTTATGATAAAATCATCGCCCAAACTCCGGCCTTTCAGCGAAACCGCCGGACCCATTTCGTCATTGCCCATGGGAAATTTGTCTTCATGATGGACGCAAAACAGGAAGGGATCGAGCGTATCCCAGGCAAAACCCATGGGTTTGATGGACAGGATTGGGTCGGTATCCATATTGGATTCGTCTGGGTTTGTTTTTGATTTCGATTTGCTATGGGATGGCAAACCAATCATGGCCAAAACAGCCATTGAAAATTTGGCTAAAAAGCCTCTCCGATTGTTCTCCATGCTGGGTAGATTTGTATGTGAAGCAATAAAAGGACATTGGAAACGCCAAAAATGGTTTTGGGTTCAAATCAGCGCAATAAGGTAAGGTCACCTTTAAACACCTCCTCAAAACCATTGAGGAACCGAACTTTGACCAAATACCAGTACACACCCGGAGCGGCAGCCACGCCGCCGATGCTGCCATCCCAGCCCATTTGAGGGTCGGATACCGGGAAGTTTTGTTTTTCAAAAACCAGGCTTCCCCAGCGGTCATATACTTGAAGCATTTCAACCTTGTCAACGTCTTTGCCCGCAAAGAGGGTAAAACGGTCATTTGGAGAAGCCGATGCGGGCTTAAACACATTGGGAATATAGACCGTGCCAAGCAAGACGGTAATCGTCACGGCATCCGAAATGACACAACCACTGGTATCGGTAGCAAACAGGGTATAGCTAGTGGTTTGTAATGGAGAGGCGTTGGTATTCAAGCAGGTAGCACAATCCAGATAGTTTGCGGGTTCCCAATAGTACGAGAGGATTCGTCCAGGGTCGCTCGCCACCCCGGTCAGGAGTACGGAATTGCCCAAAGCAATGGTGGTATCGGAAAGCACCTGCAGGGTATTGGTCTGAGGTGTGGGACTGGGACCCGATTCGGGGACCACCACTGTGGCAGTAAACGGGCAAATGCCGGCGGCATTGACGCTTACGGTATAGGTACCCGCCCTTAATTTTGTAGCCGTGGGGCCCAATTGTGGAGGCTGTGTGCTCCAGGCAAAACTCGGATCCATCAAATCAGGATTGGGCAGGATGGATGCGCTGCCATCAAAGCCGCCCGGACAGCTCGGCGGAATCACCGTGATTGCTAAACCCGGGATTTCAATTGGGAAAGTAATGGTATCCGCTCCGCTGCAACTGCTCGAAGCCCGCAGGGTAACTGTATATAAACCTGGTCCGCTAAACGTATGCGCCGGATTTTGCACCGTGCTGGTGTTGGCTGCCCCGGAATTGGGGTCACCAAAATCCCATAGCCAGTTTTCGGGACAATTGTCGGAAAGGTCGGTAAAGGCGTAGGCGCTGTTTCCTGCACATTCGCTGCTGAAATTGGCCACAATAGGCGGCGCGTTTTCAATGACAAAATCATCAAAGGCTACCCCATCAAAATCATTGCAGGTGGTGCCGCTGCCAAATATGAAGCGAAAACGCACATTGGGCTTTCCTCCCAGGTCTGACAAACAATGCTTGGCGCTTACCCAGCCATTGCTTCCATTGCCCCCCAAACAACTGCCACTGGTCGGCTTTACACTTCCGGCCCAGCCGTGTCTTGGGTTTGCCAAGGAGCCAAGATTGGTGATGGAGGAGATGTTGTACCAATTGCTGTTCAGGCAATTGGCAAGGGAGTTGGTGGAACCGACATTAGACCAAGTCGTGCCACCATCCACGGAATATTGAAGATTTGCGCCATC
>JALHPW010000325.1 GCA_022842255.1 Saprospiraceae bacterium
ACAGGCCTCAAATACAGCGTCCCAATCCAGCGGATAGCCTTCGCGACTGAGCAACAGCCTTCCGGTCGGGTGACCCAGGATCGTGGTGCTGGGATGTTCGATGGCACGCACAACGCGCTCTGTAGCTTTTTCAATATTCATCCGCAGGTTGGAGTGCACCGAGGCTATGACAAAGTCAAATTGTTCCAACAGCGCATCCTCGTAATCCAGCGAACCATCGTTCAGGATATCGCTTTCTATGCCTTTAAAGATTCGGAAAGGCGCGAGTTCAACGTTCAACTTATCAATCTCTTCCATCTGTGCCAACACGCGGTCAGGTTTGAGTCCGTTGGCATAAAAAGCCGACTGACTGTGGTCGGTAATCCCAATATAAGCGTATCCTAGCGAGCGGGTGTATTCGCACATTTCCCGCAGGGAATGCAATCCGTCACTATAAGTCGTGTGTACGTGTAAAATGCCCTTTAAGTCTTGATCCTGAATGAGTTGTGTGGCCGGAACAATCGGGCTGACTGCTGGGGCTTCCCGCAATTCGGGCACGACGAAAGACAATTTTGCTTTTTCAAAAACGGCTGTTTCGCTGGACAGGTTTTTGAAATCCACTCCAGGGTTTGTCTGAACAAAATTTTCCAAAAACGTCCCCGAGCCAGTGTGTTTGAACAGTTTTGAACCCCATTCGGCGGGCAAACACTGGTGTAACAACACGGCGCTGCCTTCCGTCCTCCGGAGCAGGATTTTGCCATCTGCGCGTGGTTCAACTTCAAAATCCGAACCCTCAAAAATGGGTGGTAAATCACCGTCATGGGCAATCAAAACTTCCACCGTTTCCACGACCGGACAGCATCTACGCACCTCGCCAACGGGTTCTAGCTGTACACCGGGCAATTTCGTGCTCAAATAATCGCAGACCGCCTTGGCTTCGGCAAGGGCAGAATCCAGGTGTAGTTTGCCCCGACTTCTGAAGTAATATTCGAGTTTGTGTTTGAGGTCTTCCTGGGTTTTTAAGCCAAAACCCTTGTACTCCACAAGTCGGTTTTCATTGCAGGCGTACCAGAGTTCACCAGGGTTTTCGATGCCCATCTCTTGCCATACCTGCCGCACTTTTTTGGGACCGAAACCGCCGATTTCCAGCAATTCCCGGACGCCAGTGGGGGTTTGGGCGCGGTATTTTTCGAGCGTGGCCATTTGCCCCGACTCCAATAGTTCACGGATTTTGCTGGCTATGGCCTGTCCAACGCCTTTGATATTTTTGAGCTCGGCCTCACTCAATTCAGCCAATGGCGAATCCAGTTTGCGCAAGGTGAGGTAGGCGCTGGCGTAGGAACGAATGCGGAAAGGATCCTCCTCGTGGAGTTCCATGAGGTTGGCGAGTTCGTCGAATGCTAGGGCTATTTGTTTGTTGGTCATCGGATAATGGTCTTTTATTTACTGCTTCGCAAAATAATCCAACACCAAATAACAAAACGTCTTTACGCCCAATTTCATCCCGCTTTCATCCACATAAAAATCGGGGGTATGGTGCGAAGGTGCTTTTTTCTCATCGCCACCTTTGGGCATTCCGCCCAGGAAAAAGTAAAAACACGGAATTTTTTGGGCAAAAAAGCCAAAATCCTCGGCCCCGGTTCGAGGCTTGTTTTCTGAAACATTGGCCGCCCCGGCGGCAGCTTGCAGGGACGGCAAAGCCCAGGCCGTGAGCGCGGGGTCGTTGTAGGTGACCGGTGTTTTATTGTCGATTCGCACCTCTGCGTTCGCACCAGCGCTTTCGGCGATTTTGGTGACGGTCAGTTCTATTTTTTGATGGATTTGGCGTTGCATGGCCGTATCGAGGGTACGGATGGTGCCCACCATTTCGGCGAGTTCGGGAATGATGTTGGCCCGTACGCCACTGGTGATTTTACCTACGGTAATCACCGCCGGGAACTCGGTAAGGTCCACTTGGCGGCTTACAATCGTTTGCAAGCCCTGGATAATTTCAGCGCTCACCACAATGGGGTCGATGCCACTCCATGGGGCTGAACCGTGCGCTTGTTTGCCATGAACGGTGATGTAAAACCAGTCGGAAGCAGCCATCGTCCCGCCCGGACGGTACTTGATTTTGCCCACTTCGGTCTGCGAATTGATGTGCAAACCAAACATGACCTCCATTTTGGTATCGGTGAGCAAGCCTTCTTTGATCATGAGCGGGGCGCCCCCTTCTTCGTCGCCGGGAGGGCCTTCTTCAGCGGGTTGAAACACAAAAACAACGGTGCCTGCGAGTTGGGCTTTCATCTTGGAAAGGATTTCAGCAACCCCCATCATGATGGCTACGTGCATATCGTGGCCACAGGCATGCATGACCCCGACCTGCTCCCCATTGTATTCGGCCTGGACGGTGGATTTAAAGGGCAAATCCACACGCTCCGAAACAGGCAGCGCATCCATATCTGCACGAAGCCCTATGACTGGGCCCGGTTTTCCACCTTTTAAAATGCCTACCACCCCGGTTTTGGCGATGCCCGTGCGGACTTCCATGCCCAATGACCGCAGGTGCGATGCCACTTTTTCGGCTGTTTTAAACTCGCGGTTGCTCAATTCCGGGTGCTGGTGAAAATCGCGTCGCCAGGCAATGACTTTGGATTCGACCACATCGGTCATTTGGTCTACCTGACGTTTCAGGACGTCTTGTGCATGTACGGGCACCCAAAACAACAGGCTAAGGCAAAGCATGTAAATTCGTTTCATACCAGATTTGTTTGGGTGCGAATGTAGGGATTATTGGTCATTGGGGTTGTTTCGTTATTGGTCGTCATTGGGTCATTTCGTCATTGGGGGGCATTGGGTTATTTCGTCATTGGGGTCATTTAACGTCATTGGTCATTGAGACAATTGCCCCAATGACCAATGACGTTAAATGACCCCAATGACGACCAATGACGATAAATAACGACTAAACCGGCATAGGCACATTGGCCATGCTGACAATATTTTCGTTGGGCAGGTCACTTTCGATCAACCCGTCGCGCATACGGACGATTCGGTGGGCGTGCATGGCGATGTCGTGTTCGTGCGTCACGAGGATGACGGTATTGCCGGCTTTATGGATTTGCTCGAAGAGCCCCATGATTTCGTAACTGGTTTTGGTATCCAGGTTACCGGTGGGTTCGTCGGCGAGGATGATGGCCGGGTTGTTGACCAAGGCTCGGGCGACCGCTACGCGTTGGCGCTGTCCACCAGAGAGTTCGTTTGGTTTGTGCATGATACGGTCGCCGAGGCCCACAGATTCGAGGGTTTTTCGGGCCTTTTCGAGGCGGTCCTCCCGGCTCACGCCTGCGTACACGAGAGGGAGCGCCACGTTTTCGAGGGCGCTGAGTCGAGGCATCAGGTTGAAAGTCTGGAATACAAAGCCGATTTCCTTGTTACGTACCTCGGCCAAATCACCATCGTCCATGGTGCTCACCTCGGTGCCGTTGAGCCAATATTCCCCACGGGTAGGCGAATCGAGGCAGCCCAACAGGTTCATCAAGGTAGATTTTCCGCTACCCGAAGGACCCATAAGTGCGACGTACTCGTTTTTTTCGATGTTGAGCGTCACGTCTTTGAGGGCTTCCACTTTTTCCTCACCCATGATATAGGTCTTGTTGAGGGTTTTAATTGAAATCAGCATAATTTTAATGTGGTCAATGTGTTGAATGTGGTCAATTGGTTTAATGTGGCCAATGTGTTTAATGTGGTCAATGTGGGCTTTCAACTTGATACTACCAAATACTACTTTTTCTTGCGAAAAATCAATCCCACCAAAAGAGCGCCCAGTGCGACAATGCCTGCTGCAAACTGTTCGATGATTTGCGGAAAGAAATGTTTCACGACTAGAAATGCTGCAATGAATGCAAGTAGAACAATTCCAATCCAGGATGCTTTTGAGTTGGCCATGTTTCGTTTTTTTATTGAGAAATTAGTGAAGCCCGTGCTTGGCTGAAACCGTTAGGTAGATCAGACAACTTGGTTCTTTAATTTCAAAGGTCGAAATAAGTACAACATCTTTGGGCATAAAAAAAGCATAGAAGTTTGCCAGCGGTTGCCCGTTCAACGTGTCTTGTTTTCCGTTAAACGGAATGGAATTCGAAGCGAACGGGGTCAAATTCGCTAAAGCCCCGTTAAAAAATTTCAAGCAGTTTTGTTTTTCATACCAGACGGCTACATTTGCCCGTAATTATTCTCAACACCTATAATTTCAACAAAACAAAATCCATGAAGAAAATTTTCACTCTGGTATTTTGCGCGCTGCTCGGCGGCACTCTTTGGGCTTCTTCGCCCAGCTCTACCCCATCTAACCCATTTCAGGACGACCTCAGCCGTCTGGACAATGAGTTTGCCGGTATGACTGAACTCGAACAGTTGGTAGAAGAAAACAACGCAACCTACTCCCAACTCGCTTCCGAGAACAATACCCTGCTCAATAATGTGACGAGCGACAACAACATCGCTTCTTCCCTGCTTGGCAGTGTTGCTCCTGATGGTGACCGCTTGCTCGGCATCCCAGGCTTCTGGTGGGGCTTCTGCCTTGGTATTATTTTGGTGTATGTTGCTGTTGAAGGCGACGCTAAAAAATCCGAAGGCAAAAAAGCCATCATCGGTTGCGCTATTTGGAGCGTACTGTGGTTGGTATTGTGGTTTGGCCTTCTCGCCAGCGGTGCTTGGTGGGCTAGCGCGGGATAAAACCATGCCTTAAAGTCTTTATAAAACCGGGTTGTTCCGCTCCAGCGAGGCAACCCGGTTTCTTTTTTCAGCACCGTTTTTCGCACACTTAAATACCAACGTATGCAAAAACTACTTTCCTTACTCACACTTACTTTGGTTTTGCTTCAATTCCCTGAAAGTTCCAAACTTTGGGGAAGTTCAGTGCCGCCTTCAATATTCCACGACGACCTTTCCAACTGGGATTGCGAGATGGCTGTCTTAACGGAGCTGGAACAATTGGTGCAGGAGCACAATACTACGCTCACGCAACTCCAGGCTGCAAACCACCCGCTCGCTCAGCAAGTGTTGCCCATAGACAACGCCGCTTCTATGCTCTTTGGCAGCAGCGCGCCCGAACACGAACGCCTGCTGGGCATCCCCGGTTTTTTGTGGGGCTTTTGCTGCTCTGTAGTGGGGATGTTCTTGGTCTATATTGCCCTAGACGACCCAGCATCCAAGAAAAAAGAGGGCCGAAATGCCATTATTGGCTGCGCCGTTGGCACATGCATCTGGGTTGGTACCTATGTTTGGTTGATGATTTGGCTACAGTTTTATGGGTGAATTGATGAAGTGATGAAGTGATGAATTGATGAAGTGATATAGCCAGTGCTTGGGATTATCACTTCATCACTCTATCCATTCATCACTCCATCACTCTATGACTTCATCACTTCATCACTTCATCCGTACCTTTGCCCCACTATGAGCATTCCATTCCGATTTGCTTGCTTGTTCGTTTGGGTACTTTTGGCCAGCGGACTACAGGCGCAGAACAATTTTTTTCGGTTTAAATCCGATTTTTCCATCAAAGAAAAGGAAGCAGGAAAGGACCAGGGTCGCCTCATCACCGGGGCGATTTACTACGACAAAAACCTGCACAAAACGGTGTACAATATCCGGTTCCCAGAACCAGAACAATGGCTCGTGCGCGACACGTTTATGTACCGCATGAAGGCCGACACCCTAGTGTCCCAACAAATGGTGCCGCCGGTAGGGGAGTTTTCCATTTTCAACATGATCCTGAGCCAGCAACTCAACGATTTTGGCCTGGCAAAAGTGGGCTACACCCCGGGAGATGTGCAGCAAGACGGCAATCAGGTTATTTCTCAGTGGTTGCCGCCTGAGCAGTTGAAGTCGTACCTTGGACCAGTTTCCATGGCGCAGGAAAACAAACGGATCAAGGCCGCAGCCTTCTACGACAAGGACAAAAAACTGGTGTCTAAATTCTATTTCGAAGACTATACTGTGCACAGCGGACTACCCGTTCCTGGAAAAATTTACCAGATTTTTTATCGGGAAGCCGGCGAGTTCGTGCGCATCATGACTTTAAAGAACATTGTTATCAACCAAGCCGATGAAGATAGTACTTACGATTTTGTTGTTCCTACTGATAAGTGAGTTGTACTCTCAAAGTGTTCAGCGTCAAGACATTGCATTGCTGAATC
>JALHPW010000326.1 GCA_022842255.1 Saprospiraceae bacterium
AGATAAGGGATGCCCATCATGCTCGCCCAGGCGATGCCAAAGCCCGTCATCGGTGCAAAAAGCAGGTACTTGTTTTCAATGTGCGGGAAGGCCAGCAGTCCAAAACCAGCAATGAGCAAACAGGCGAAATGCACCCATTTGGCGCCGTATTTTTTAGCCAGCCAAACCAGGCCAAAGGCCGACAGGAAGGTGACGATATTATACCAACCATTGATGAGTCCGGTCCAACCCACCGCTTTTTCGTACAGGTCTTTATCCCCTTGGGAAGTGGTTTTCCAAACGGATTGGGCGATGCTGTGCGAACAATATTGCCAATAGATAAAGAGCGCGTACCACTGGAACAGGTACACCAGCGCGAGTTGCCACATGCTTTTGGGCATGTCTTTGATGGCACTAAAGATTTCGATGAAGGGTTGCAACGCGCCGTGTTCGTTTTTGCGGATGTAGGCTAGCTCTTCTTCCGTGGGCGGTATTTCCGGGGTAGTTCGCAGCGTCCATAGTACTGAGGTGATGGAGACAAATGCGCCCACGAAAAACGACCCGTAGGCCCAGTAGGGGATGTTTGAATCCGATTTCCCGACGATGTAACCCTGGAAAAAAAACAGGGACAGGTTGGCCAACGTGATGCCCAGGCCGGTAAAAAAGCTTTGGGTCAAAAAGCCCATGCCATATTGCGAAGGCGGAAGTTTGTCGGCCACAAACGCGCGGTAAGGCTCCATGGCCGTGTTGTTGGCCGCGTCGAGGATCCATAGAAGTCCGGCAGCCATCCAAAGGGTGCTGCTAAACGGAAAGGCAAACAAACACAGGCTGCAAAAAATAGCCCCGATCAAAAAATAGGGCTTCCGTCGTCCCCAGCGAGGATGCCAGGTTTTGTCGCTCAAGGCGCCAATGATGGGTTGGATCAAAAGCCCCGTCATCGGACCGGCCAGATTCAGCAAAGGCAATTGCTCAGGATCTGCATTCAGAAACGAGTAGATGGGATTGATAGCGGTTTGCTGAAGCCCAAAACTGTACTGGATTCCGAAAAATCCGAAGTTCATGTTGACGATTTGCCAAAAACTGAGGCTTGGCTTGTTGAATGACATACGAAAAGAAATAGGGTGGAGACAAAATTGACGGCGGCAAAGTAATGTGATTCAACAATTTTTGTAAAAAATCTTTGGTTTGCGAAAATTTGCTACTCGTTTTATGGGAAGTATCCAGCAAACAAATACCTTTGTAACGAAAATTCGCTAAATTTGATTTTCGTCCCTTTCCACTCTAATATTTAACGTTTTCCATCAGATTATGTCAGCAGCAGTCGAATCCAATACCATCCTCAAAGGCGGGGAATTCCTTATCCGCGACAGCCGTCCGGAAGATGTCTTCATTCCAGAGGAATTGAACGAAGAGCAACTCATGGTCAAACAAATGGCCATTGATTTCCTGAACAATGAAATTGCGCCCAATCGGCAAAAAATCGAAAAGCAAGAGCCTGGCCTGGCCGCTTCCCTGCTTAAAAAAATGGGCGATCAGGGCCTGCTGGGTGCGCACATGCCTGCTGTGTATGGCGGTACGGAGTTGGACACCAATACCAACACGGTCATTTCCGATGTTTTTGGTCCGATGGGTTCGTTCAGCGTCCCTTTTGCCGCCCACACGGGCATTGGCATGTTGCCTATCCTGTATTTTGGTACAGAGGCGCAAAAACAGAAGTACCTGCCTGATTTGATTTCGGGCGATTTGAAGGCGGCCTACTGCCTGACCGAACCGGGCTCCGGCTCCGATGCCTTGAACGCAAAAACCCGCGCCGACCTTAGCGCCGACGGTTCGCATTATGTGGTGAGCGGGCAAAAAATGTGGATTTCCAACGCAGGTTTTGCCGATATTTTCATCGTGTTTGCCAAAGTAGGCGGCGAAAAATTCACCGGCTTTATTGTCGACGCCCACACCGCGGGCATCACCTTGGGCGCGGAGGAAGACAAACTTGGCATCAAGGGTTCTTCCACGCGGCAGGTATATTTTGAAAATGTAAAAGTGCCTGCGGAAAATGTGCTGGGCGAGATTGGCAAAGGCCACTTGATTGCCTTTAATGCGCTCAATATTGGTCGTTTCAAACTCGGTGTGATGTGTATTGGTGGCAACAAGGAAATCATCAACATGGCGGTCAGCTATGCCAACGAGCGCATCCAATTTGGACAACCGATTGGCAATTTTGGGGCAATTCAGCACAAATTGGCGGAAATGGCCATCCGCAATTTTGCGGCCGAAAGTGCCGCTTACCGCACCTCTCAGTGTATGCAGGACAAAAAAGCGGAGGAATCGGCCGAGGGCAAACCCTTTGGTCAGGCCACCTTGGAAGCTGCAGAAGAATATGCCATTGAATGCTCCATATTGAAGGTGTTTGGCTCGGAAGTGACGGACTATTGCGTGGACGAGAACGTGCAAATCCACGGAGGCATCGGGTTTAGTGAGGAGTTCCCTGCTGCACGGGCTTACCGCGACAGCCGCATCAACCGCATCTACGAAGGCACGAACGAGATCAACCGGATGCTGATGGTAGACCAGTTGTTCAAACGGGCGCTCAAGGGCCAGTTGGACATTGTGGGGCCAGCTTGGGCGGTTCAAAAAGAACTGACGTCCATGCCTTCCATGGAACGCCTCGAGGGCGATTACGCCGAAGAAATAAAGGCCATTTCCGACTTCAAAAAAGTGATCCTGATGGTGGCCGGTGGCGCTGCCAAGATGCAGATGGACGGCAAACTCAACCTCAAGGAAGAGCAGGAAGTGCTGATGAACACCGCCGATATGTTCATCGACCTGTACGCCGCCGAATCGATGTTGCTCCGCGTCCAGAAGTTGGCCGGTATGCAAAAAGAACAACCCCAGGAAGTGTACGACGCGATGCTGCAGGTCTTCTTGCACGACGCCACGGCGCGCATGACCAAAAATGCCACCGATGCCCTGGCCTCCTTTGCCGAGGGCGATTTGTTAAAAACCTTCCTGATGGGGGTAAAACGATTCACCAAATACCCTCCCGTAAATGTGAAAGAAAAACGCCGCCTGGTAGCAGAGGTGTTGCGTAAGGCTGGGGGATGGTGTTTTTGAGTTGGGGATTTGGTTATGTGGGGATTTGGTTATTTGAGTTCGCCGCGTCGGGGTTTCCGACGCGGCGAATTTTTTTGGGCAGTAATAGCCCTCGCCTTGTGCAAGAAAAGTGTAATGTTTTTCAAGTACCTAGTTAAACTCCTGCTTCAACCCGAATTTTGCGGCTCAATACCGACCTCTTTCCTCGGGGCAACATTTTGCCCCCCAATTCGGTACCATTCAACATGAAAAAAATAGCTACAATTTCGCTTGCGGTATGCTTGGCCGCCGCCGTATCCGCCCAGACCATTCAGGAAATTTCCACGGGCGCTGGATATCAAAAACAGAGTTTTGTAAACCTCTCTTCGGGCACCGAAACACAGGTGGCCAATACGGCTTGGGACATTGCGTTCACCGTGTACGGCCAACAAGACGCAGGCGTTTTCGCCAACGAAAGCTCCGGGAGCAGCATGGGACTGCCCCTGCCCTTGGTGGAAGTGTATGACGCGCTCACCGACAATTTCAATGAGGAGCCCGATCCGGCCAGCCTCGTTGATTACCCTTTGTTCAACACCGAAAAATCCTGGGCTTACGGTGCCTTCAACGAACGGCGTAACCCTGACAACGCACTCGATTTTGGCTGGGGCGAGTACAACCCGCAGACGGGAGAGGTGATTGGCAACTGGGTTTATGTGGTTAAACTCCGCAGCGGAGCCTATCGCAAAATCAAAATAGAATCACTCATTGGTGGCGTTTATACCTTTAGATATGCCAACCTGGACGGCAGCAACGAGGTGCTTAAAACCATCAACAAAGCCGACCATGCGGGCAAAACCCTGGCCTACTTTAACCTCGAAACAGGCGCCACTGCCAATGTGGAACCCGCCACCGGAGGTTTCGACCTGCTCTACTGCCGTTACATCACGGAATTGTACGAACCCAGCAGTATGGAATACATCCTGTACTATGTGACGGGGGTGCTTACCGGGCCTGGTGGGAAGGTTGCCGAAGTGGATGGCGTGAATCCTGCATCGGTCGAGTATGCTGATTATCAAGACAGTTTGCGTACCGAATTGGATGTGATAGGACACGATTGGAAGTATTTCAGCGGCACGGCATGGTCCATCGATGCCGACCGGGTGTTCTTCTTAAAAACGGCGGAAAACCGGGTTTGGAAGTTGCACTTCAGTGATTTTGAAGGGAGTTTCACAGGTACTGCAGTGTTGGAAAAAACGGATTTGGGAATTTTGTCCGCCGTGCAAAACCCCCTTGCCCTGGGTTTGGAAGTTGGCACCTATCCCAATCCGTTCCAGGACCAAATCACGGTTTCCATGGATGTTCCGGCTGCCCTGGCTCAGGAGGCTGTGCTTCAAGTGATTGATTTACAAGGCCGTACGGTACAACACCAATCAGTTACCCTGAAAGAAGGGTTTCAAGTGTTTCAGTTGCCTGCCACTTCCTTGGCATCGGGTATGTATCTCTTGCAAATACAGTTGCCCGCGCAAACGCTTGGCTTGGGCAAAATTGTGAAGCTGTAAATTAATGTGTTCTGGATTGCTGCACTAGAGCCTCGCCTGGCAACGAGATGTTAGTAGCACCTTGAGAAATTTGACAAAAGCGTTACCAATTATCCTGCACTAAGTAGAAAAAGTCCAGATAAAAACAAAACCTTTGTCCCTCGAAAATACCCCCTGGTCAGGCAAGGGCCAAGTCCAGTACAAAAACCACCAAATCTTCAATAAAGTAAAGCTATAGGACACCATGTTTAAGTTTCACAACCTCAGCATTTTCACCCTTTTGACGGTCTTTCTCCTTAGCGCCTGCGGCGAAAAAGACAAAGCCCCACTCCGAATTCCTGCCGATTATGATGGCACCGCCTTTACTGCCAACGTTAGCACCCAGGATGCCGTCCGCAGCCAACTGGAAGCACTCGTAGCCGAAATCAAAAAAGGGCGCACCACGGGTACGGTCTTGGATTACAACACCTTATCTCAATTGTACAACGCGGGCAATCCCAGCTTGCAAAGCATCACCACCACTTATTATGCCAACCGCCTGGATGGCGCCGGAAATTGGCTGGACGAATTGGCCAAAGCCAGTGGCAATACCTACAGCCCGGCTACACCCAGCGGACAAGGCGGCACCTTCGGGGGGTATCTTTTTGAAGAAAACGGGCTCGAACTGGAGCAAATAGTAGAAAAAGGCTTGTTTGGAGCGGCTATGTACCACCATGCGGTAACGCTCATGCAGGGCGAGATGACGCCCGCCACTGCCGACCAATTGCTACGCATTTTTGGCGCGCACCCGGATTTCCCGAACACGCCTACCGCCGCCAATGCTGCCAACCCTGATAAGTTTATGGCCAACTACGCCGCGCGTCGGGACAAAAACGATGGCACGGGCCTGTATTTTCAGATGAAAAATGCGTTCATCAAACTGCAAGCCGCTTTGAAAGCAGGCGATGATTACAACCAGGAGCGTGACGAAGCCCTCGTTACCCTGCGTGAAACCTGGGAAAAAGTGAACGCCGGTACGGTCATCAACTATTGTCACAGCGTGATTTCAACGCTGAGTGGCACCAACACTACCGATGCCCAAAAAGCCAGCGCATTGCACGCTTACGGTGAATGTGTGGGCTTTTTACATGGGTGGCGCAGTCTTCCAGCTTCGTACAAAATCATGACGGATGCAGAAATTGACGAACTATTGATGCTCCTGAACGCGCCGTACGATGGCGTGCCAAATTCCTATAAATTTGCCTCCGACCCGGTGAACGAGCTGCCAAAACTGAGCACCGTAATCAGCAAACTGAAGGCTAAATACAACTTCAGCGACCAGGAAGTGGAAGATTTCAGGAACAACTGGGTAGCTGTTCAGGGACGTTGAAAAGGTTGATTGGGTTGATGAAGTTGATAGGGTGGATGGTTGCGCTCAAAAAAGATGGATACGTCCACTTCAAGGGTTCAGAAATAAACCCCATCAACTTCATAAACCCAATCAACCCTTTAAAACTGCCACATCTACGCATCCACAATACCATCCTTTATGTTTAAACCATTCTTCTACGCGCCTTTTTTGGCCAGCTGCCTG
>JALHPW010000327.1 GCA_022842255.1 Saprospiraceae bacterium
TGCGCAGGCGACAAATTGGGATTGGATTTTCCCGGCTTTCCAGCACGACACCTTCTATTTTGGTGCCGCCGAGGTCTAAGCCAAAGAGCGGAATGTCTGTCATGTAGATTTAGATATTGGGATATTGGGATATTGGGATATTGGGATATTGGGATATTTAGCCATCCCATTGACCACATTCACTCACATTGACCACATTTAAACACATTATCACCCATTTATCGAATAAATTTCCCTTCAAAAACCCCTTCGTTTCCACGGTCGTCCTTGGTAGTGATGCGTACGGTATGCGAGCCTTTCCCTACCCTATCGTCGAACTCGTAGGTGATGCGGTTGCGTTTTTTGTCAAATTCAAACAACACCCAATTGCCATCAATCGTACCCCGGTAGCTCAGGTTGTCTGCAGTACCCGTGATTGCAAAATTGTCGAGTATCCGAAAGGCCATCGTGGTTTTACGGCGCATATCGGCTGCAAAAATAACGGGGGTAATACGGGGAGGTATGGTGTCGGCCATAATGCAAAAATCCCCAAAAGTGCGCACTCGGGTGCTCAGCCATTCTCCTTGCCAAGTGCCCCCACAATTGTCGGGTCGGCCACTGTTGCAATTGGCTATGACCGCTTTTGAACGCAACGCGGGGGGCAGATGCGTCGGCAAAATTTTCAAATCAAAGGGCTTGTGTACAGGAGTGCGTTCATCGTGCAGGTGGTGCATGGGCGAAAAAATATCGCTGCTGCTGTCCTGACTGCTCATGTATTGCAATTGGACCGACTCATACAAGGCTGCCTTGGGGAAAGTCATGGAAATCCCGTCCAGGTCAACATGGCTTTCCGAATCGAAGGGCAATAGGAACTGGAAAGGGGCGCTTACAAAGGTTTCCATTGCTGCATCATCCCGCAAAGCCCAAAAATTGAGCTTGCGAACATTACCCGCCGCATCACTGATTTTGAGGGTGATTTTTGTTGGGACTTCTGCGCTAAGGGAAATGGCCCCCATTGTTTCGGTACGGGTATAATTGCTCAAAAAATCGCCGGGCAGGGTAAAACAGCGGTGAAACCAAGTGCCATACCGTTGCTGTGCAGCATAATCTATGTGGGCATTGAGGTACCGAGAGTCGTCAAAATCAAATTCGTCGGCCGTCCATTGAAAAGCCAGTGCATCGTTGGTAAAAAGAGCCACGGAATACACGCCATTGTCGTTTCGTCGGGTATTGCTCCGATCGTATGTTTTTACCCCAAAGCCAATTTTTGCGCCGCCAATGCGCACGGTATCCCCTTCGAGGCCAATGTTTCCTTTTTTGTCTTTTTGGAGCGAAAAGGCCTTGCTGCCTAACACCTCGCGGCGGTCGTTCAGGAAATAAATTTTCATATCGCGCAAATCGGGCGCAATGTTATCTACAATCGGAATGCCACAAAGCAGGGGGTTTACGGCCTTGCCAGAAGGACTTCTCACCTCAAAATGGAGGTGTGGCCCGCCCGAACTGCCTGTGTTGCCCAAATAAGCGATTTGCTGGCCCTTGGCAACCTTAAACATGCCTACAGGCGGCTTCAATTCGACTTCAAAGCGTTCGCGTTCGTATTGGCTATTTTTTACAAACTGTTGAATATCAGCAGCAAATCGGTCAAGGTGTGCATACAAGGTGGAGTAACCATTGGGGTGGCGCACATAGAGTACATTCCCATATCCACTGGCCTGGACCTTAATGGTTTCGATATAACCTTCGGCGGCGGCAAAAATCGGGTTGCCAACTACGCCGTCGATATCGAGGCCTGCATGAAAATGGTTGGGACGAAGCTCGCCACAGGTCCCGGTCAGGTGAATCCCACCAGAAACTGGCTGACCAAAATAGTCGGTTGGGTGAACCTCTTTAGGAGCTCTGGCCAACCCTACACCCGCAGCAGTTTGTTCGGGCGTTTCAAATGCCCACATGGCACAGAGTGCGATAGATGCGCCGAGCAACAAAGGGAATACGATTTTTTGCACGGTAGGGGATGTTTTTGCTGCAAGATAATAGGAAGTGATGAAGTAATGAAGCGATGAAGTGATGAAGCGATAGCGTAATCAATCACTTTATCACTTCATTACCTTATCACTTTATCACTTCATCACTTTATACTAGCCTTAGGCCACCCCAAAAATCTCGAAGTAAGGATGGGCACAAAGAAAAAGCTTGCGGTAATGAAGCTCACAATCAGGTCGGCGGTTTCACTTTCCATGGCATCTGCCCAGGGATGTCCTTTGTAGAAATGACAAACAACTGAAAAACTAAGTTTGAATCCCAGAATACCAATGACGGCAAACGCACTCGTTTCCAGAAAAGGGTATCGTTCGAGCAACAGGACAAACCATTGAGCCACAAAGCGCATGGCTAAGATTCCGATAAAAACCCCTGTACAGACGAGGTAAATATTGTCGGTGAAGGCTACTGCAGCGAATACATTGTCAAGCGAAAAAGCCAAATCCACGGCCTCCACAGCGATTACCGTTGCCCAAAAAGAGCCTACAAGGCCAACTGTGAGTTTATAATACCAGGTTTCTTCCTTTTGCAGGGCATCATCTTCTGTTTGTGGCGTGGCTTTCCTTCGGAAATAATCTACGGCCAGATAAATCAGGTATAATCCACCAAGGGGCTTCAGCCACCAGATTTTAATCAGCCAAGCCGCGAAAATCAGACAAATCCCGCGAAACACATACGCACCGATGATACCATACCGCAGGGCGAGCTTACGTTTATCCGGTGGCAGATCAAGGACCATGGTGGCGATTACCGCTGCATTATCAACAGAGAGCAAGCTCTCAATTAAAATCAGATTGAGTACGATTATAAGCGAGTTTTCCCAGTCGCTACCAAATATTTGCTGCAAAAATTCCGTCATTGGATTAATCTATCGTTGTAAAAGGGCTCTTAGAACAGGTTGTGATGGGAATAGTTGATGTGTTTCCCTTGGATAAGACAAATGACTGGGCAGCAGTCATCAACAGGGGTAATTTACCGACCAAAATGTGCCTTGAATGGAACGCAATTGCAAAAACAAAAATCTCGCCAACAAACCTGAAAGACCCGCCCCAATTTCAATTTCCTGCATCCTGGAGCAGGGAATCAGAATCCCGTACTAGGCTTTCCAGTTCGCGGAAAAGCGCCTCCTTGCGCCGATTTTGGTCGGCAGCCTTGGCCTGTTCAGCTTTTGCGTCTTTTTTCTTGCTTTTGGGCGCGGAAGCAGCTTGTTGGTCGCTGGCCTCAATCTCATTGAGTTCCTGCTCCAGTTCAGCTTTTCGGCCTTCAAGTTCGTCAAGCCGTTTGATTACCTTTTCATCAACGTGCCTGGCCTGTGTCCGAATGGCCTTGTACACCCCACCCAGTTTGTCGAGGGCGGCATCATATTTCCCAGCATCAAACTTATCCTTTTCGGATTGGACCAGCTGGCCTACAGAACTGACCACGCCCCGGATTTGACCAAATACCTTTCGGGAGTTTTCTTGCTCTTCATCCGTACCGAAGAAATAATTGTACACCAAAATGCCTGCAATGAGCAGGGCGGCAATTTTGAGCAGTGAACGAATCATGGCTAACTAAGTATTTGAGTTGGCAAATGTAGGAACCAAAATCGGGAAATTGGAATATTGAGATATTATGCTGACAATCAATAGAGTATCTCAATATCCAAGTTCCAATCAATTTCGCGTAGTACTTGGTTGTCACTCAAGTGTTATTTGAAAAGCCTTCCGAGGACATGCTCGAAAGGCTTTTCAATAAAGTACCTCAAGGTCTGGACCTACTACCAGAACTTGAACCGGTTGTCTTCTACCGTATGCTGCCGTTGTAGGGAGCGCATCAAGCTGGTGCGCATCGAGCCAGCTGCCTGTGAGGACATTTGGCGACGGAACAAGGAGATATCAGCGGGCATTTGCGGCTGTGTTTTATCCGTAATTGGTTGAACAAAAGCCACGCCCAAGTTGCCAAAAATAGGTCCGCTGACCTTGCCAGTTTCCATTGCAAAGACGGTACCGGCTACCCGTGGCTCGTTTTGCGTTTGGAGGAAATTGGCGCTGCGGATAGAGTCGATTCGGGCATTCCATTGGGATGCAATAGAAGCCAAATCGGTGGCGCTGGTTTTGCTTTTGATCACTTCCGCTTTTTTGAGGTTTTTGACCTTCAAATCAGCTTCTGGTAGGCTTTTGAGCGTTGCTACGGTTGCTTTACCTTTTGGAATGACACTTTTCACGCCAGCCACTACGTATTTACTATCAAAGTAGCCGCCTTGTGCATCACCAAAGGCAAATACCTCTTTGCTGACGCTGCCAGCTTTGGTGTTGTCTTCAAATGCCCAACGGATGATTTCGCGGGCATCGTCGCCAGAACCAAGGGCACCCAGGGTGAAGTCGTTGATTTTAAGGGCTGGGCTGCTCTGAAGCTGCATGTTTTGTTGGCCAGCCAGGCTTTCCAGATCAGAAAATGACTTGGCCTGCTGGACGAGCGCCACTGCTTTGTCTTTTTGAGATTGTTGAGTGGTTTTGCTTGGTTCCACACGACGGCCCAAGATGGCAAGTTTTGCGGAAGATTCGTTTTTGATAAACTTTTTGCCCGTAATCTCGATGATGTGCCAGCCAAACTGTGTGGCCACCTTGTAAAGTTTGCCTTGTTCGCCGGTGAGGAAACATACATCGTTGAATTCAGGGACCATCATGCCGTTGGCAAACCACCCCAAATCGCCGCCTTTTTTACCGGAACCTGGGTCTTGGCTAACCTTGACTGCCAGCGAGTCGAAACGCTGTTTGCCCGATTTGACGAGCGCCATCAGGCTATCCACCTGAGCTTCGTTTTCCGGAGTGGCTTCGCGAAGCAAGATGTGGCGTGCACGCACAGAGTCTGGCAATACCTTACGATCGATAACTTTGACGATTTTCCATTCCCCAGCATCCAAAACAGGTCCGATGATTGAACCCAATGGACGGCTCATGACAGAATCTGCAAAGCTGGCAGGGATTTGCGCTTTGGGTACATAAGAGCCCAAATAGGTGCCGCCGTTTGCAACAACGTGTGTAGAGTCGTTTTTGGCGTTGCGGAAACCTTCAATAAGCTTCGCTACAGATTCTTTGGCTGCAGCCGAGTCGGCCACGGTAGGAACCACGTCAAAAGCGACGAAAGATACGATCCGGGTTTCCTCGGCCTGCGTGTAAAGCTTTGGATTTTCATCCAAAAACGCTTTGTAGTCGCTGTCTGTAACAGGGGCCTCTTCATCCTTTACTTTATCATAAGGAATGCGAACGGCCAGGAAGTCGCGGCGTTCGTTGTTCTCTTTGAACACCATTTCGGCTTGCCAGGTAGGGGTATAAAGCCCTTTGCTGACCGCGTTGACGAGTTTTTCCTGCAAACGTGCCTTCACCACCTCTTTTTCCTGAACGGCCCAGAAAGCCCGGGCTCTAGGATCTGTGAACTGGCCTTGCTCGATTGCATTTTTGATGTTGCTGAGTTTGGTGCGATCCGGTTGGCCCGCATCGTTTTTGAAGCGCTCGGCAATCAAAGGGCTGATGTTCATCCCAAATTGAAGGTCCAAAAGCTCTTCTTTACCAACACCGAGACCGAGTGGCTCGGTTTCTTGCTCTACGATGGCTTTTTCTACGAAATAGTTCCACGCTTGGCCGCGGATCTGGTAGGAGTTGTCCCGTTGCTGTTCGGAGTACACCAGTTTTTCGTAAGTTTCAAATTCGCTACGCTTGATTTCCGTGTCGCCCACCTTTCCAAGTGTGTTCACATCACCAGCAGAATAGCGTTGGCTATTGGACATTACGTCCATCAAAATGAAGCCTCCAAGGGCCAAAGCCATTAGTACGATGAGTATCCACCCACGTTTTCGAATAGTCCCGATTAAAGCCATATTACTTTAATTGTTTGAAAATCAGAAATTTATGTCAAAAATGAATTGGTTTTTCAAAAGTGGACGCAAAGGTAAAAAGTTCAGACGCGAAAAAGGAAAAATTGTTGACATGATTTGAAAGTGGTTCTCTCCAAGAAAAAACCCGGGGCCAAACAATACGTTGGGCCCCGGGTCAAAATTTCGCATTGCGGTGCGTGGGAGTGGTTAGAAGCGGCGACGGACTGCGCTGCGCCTTACGAGCAACTCAGTGAGCGTCAGCAGCACACTTCCAAGGCTAAA
>JALHPW010000328.1 GCA_022842255.1 Saprospiraceae bacterium
TTGATCCGTGTCTCATCCGCGTCATCCGTGTTCCCTTTTCGAGGGGATGGCACACGGATTACGCGGATGAGACACGGATTTACAACCCCACCACCCCTCTAGGCCGCCGCTCCCCGAAAAACCCTTTCTCGCTGCGTTTTGGTGTTGTACAATTTGAAAACTACGGAGATACGTTTGCGGCTTTTGGCTGGTGAACTTTGATCCGCGTCTCATCCGCGTCATCCGTGTTCCCTTTTCGAGGGGGGGGCACACGGATGACGCGGATGAGACACGGATTAACAACCCCACCACCCCCCTCTAGGCCGCCGCTCCCCGAAAAACCCTTTCTCGCCGCGTTTTGGTGTTGTACAACTTGAAAACTACGGAGATACGTTTGCGGCTTTTGGCTGGTGAACTTTGATCCGTGTCTTATCCGCGTCATCCGTGTTCCCTTTTCGAGGGGGATGGCACACGGATTACGCGGATGAGACACGGGTTTACAACCCCACTACCCCTCTAGGCCGCCGCTCCCCGAAAAACCCTTTCTCGCCGCGATTTGGTGTTGTTCAATTTGAAAACTACGGAGATACGGCTTCGGCTTTTGGCTGGTGAGCTTTGATCCGTGTCTCATCCGCGTCATCCGTGTTCCCTTTTCGAGGGGATGGCACACGGATTACGCGGATGAGACACGGATTCTTGGGATAATATATCTTTCGTTCGTACCATTGCATCGGAAAAAAAGACCATTTAAAGGAAAAACCCGAAGCAAAATGACTCCATTGCGTGTTTTTATCTCGTACTCGCACAACTCGAACGATCGTCCGCTGCTTGATCAATTGACTCGCCACATCTCCCCTTTAGTTCAACAGGGGAAAATTTCTATTTGGGACGATTCCATGATTTTTCCAGGTAGTAACTGGGATCAAACCATTACCACTGAAATCCGTCGTGCAGATATTGTAGTTTTCTTGGTGAGCAGCGACTACCTCGCCTCAGATTATGTAAATCGTATAGAAGTACCCATTGCCATGCAAAGACAGGCGAATGGAGAATGTACTATTGTGCCTGTATTGCTCCGTAACTGTTTGTTTGAACTCATGCCTTATGCCGAATATGAGTTTTTGCCAAAAACTGCCCACGACCAACGCCTTGTGCCGCTCGACCAATGGGCAAACAAAGATGAGGCCATTGCCACCATCGTGCGGCGACTCAATTTGCTAGTAAAACAAGTCGAATCACCACTTGCAGCGCCCCTGGTTTCCGCTTCCCCATCTCCACAAACCATACCCGCTTCAGAGCTCGAACGGAACGGCAACGAACAATTACTAAAGCTGGCCACCCAAAAACATCAGCGTCTGGAGGCTGCCTTGTTGCTAGAAACCGATGCCTCCCGGCAATTCGCTTACGAACAGGAAATCCAAAAATTATCCGACACCATTACATACTTGAAAAACAAACTGCAAGCATGAGCTATTCTTATGACGAAATAACCGGCTTTGAGCAGGAGCTAAAACTCCTCGTCCAAAAACTTGCCGCCTTGCGTACTGCCTTGATTATCAAAACAGACGAAGCTGAAAAATTCAAACTCGAATACGAAATCAGGCAATTGGAAAGCCGCGAGATTGCGCTTAAAAAGAATCTCTCTGAGGCCTACGATTTGGGCTCTGACATCGGAAAGAATCGGCTACGCGGAAAAATAAAGACCCTGAAAATCTCCGAACCAATGGGCCGCGTCCATTTGGTCAATTGCAACCGCACTGAAGTACGCGACCGCTTCGAAGAAGGCTTTGACCACCGACAAAACATGGGCGCACACAACCATTTTTACTTCCTGAGTGCCTGTCCAACGCAGTTGCCTCCCTCACTTGGAGAGCGGATGGTATATGAACTGCTTGCCGATTGGCTAGAAGAAGGCCCAGATGCCGTGTATTGCCGCCTTGACCCCAAAAACCACGACCGGGTTAAAATTGAAAAACTGCCTTTCGGGTATTCCGCAGAAAAATCAAAGGAACTGTTTCGGGAGTTCTGTACCCGATGGTTCGGATGGGAACAAAACCGGGACTTTTCCGAAGCCATCACCGCAAATCAACTGCCCAAGGCCCGAAACAAATACAGCATCCTGCCTTTTTACCTTCGTAAAAACGACTGGAAACCTTTCTTCGCAGAATACTTCGATTGGATTGCCGAACAACTCGCTAAGCGCCCCAAGGATGGCCCTGTGCTAATGATATTCATCGTGTTGTACCACGAAGGCCTGCACCGCGAATGCGATGAAAAATCCGAGGCTATCCTCCAATCTGTTGACTTCTTATGTCAAAAACATCCCAACGCTGGGCATTTTTATCCGCTTGAACCTGTACTTATATCTGACCTGAGGGATTGGTTCAACGACCTCGGCGAACAAAACAATGCCCGCCTCCAACCCGTACTCGACACGCTCGCAGAAGGGCTACCCGAGGAGGAGTTGCAACAATTAAAACAATCAAAAAAGTTCAATATGGACCGCGTAGAACTGGTACAAGAACTGGTTTTTGAACTCTACAACCAATAGTTATGGACTTAAAGCACCAACCCGAGCTGCCGCAGGCCAACCGCCAACTTCCACCCCGCCCGCCAGCCTCTAAATTCAATGCCCCGGAACATTACCGACCCTCGCCCGAACTCTGGGCTGCAGTGCAGACAGCCCTTAGCCTTGGACTGCCCTTGCTCGTGACCGGAGAACCCGGCTGTGGAAAAACCGACCTCGCAGCCCATATTGCCTGGTATTACGGCTTGGGTAAGCCTGAGGAGTTCAACGGACAAACCTCCTCTTCGGTCACTGACCTGTTTTACCGGTACGACGCATTGCGACATTTTCAACATGCCCAAGTGATGGAGCAGGCGCTTACGCCAGAGGTGGTGGAGCGCGATTACATTCAGTATCAAGCCCTTGGCGCGGCCATTAAAAGCGGTCAAACCCGCGTGGTGCTGCTCGATGAAATAGACAAAGCACCACGTGACCTGCCCAACAACCTGTTGGCGGCACTCGACAAACTCCGCTTCGATGTGCCGGAAACCGGCGACCCCAAACGATTTACTTATGAAGCCAAGCCCGAACATCGGCCTATCATCATCTTAACCTCGAACTCAGAAAAAGGGCTGCCAGACCCCTTTCTGCGCCGGGTGGCATTTTTTGACATCAAATTCCCGGGCGAAGCAGATTTACTGCTCATTTTGAAAGACAAACTGGACAATTTTGCCCAATTGGATGCCAAAACGACCATTAGGCTTTTTGAAAAAATACGCGCCGCCGAACTTGGGGTGCTCAATAAAAAACCCGCCACCGCTGAACTCCTGCACTGGGCCAGCGCTTTGCTCAAATTGGGTGTGGACACGGCCCAACTCGACAACCCGCGTGGCTTGAATTCACAACAAAAAACCTTGCTTGGACACTCCTTGTCTGTGTTGGCAAAGACCAGGGCTGATTTGGATACGCTGCAAAAAGCGATTGGGATATAAGGTTGCAAGCTGACTCTTCCTCCTTCGTTGGAGATGTTGCTTCATTACTCCTAAAACACACATGATCAAGCACCAACTCGCTGCAAAAGTCCTCGCACACTGGGAAAAGGATGTACGTCCTTTTGCCCCGGACGAGCATTTGCGCTGGCAGACCCTGCTCGCTCGCCTGCCAGAGGGCCTTACGCCTGAGCAACTCCGCGACGCGTTGCTGCCCCTTGCTGCTAAAAACTACAAGGAGCAAGGGGTGTTTATGGTACTGTTCGAGTTGGCCAAAGGGGAGTTGGTGGAAGACTTGTTGCCATCTAGCGAAGATGAAAAAGCCTCTGAGAAGCCCGATACAACACAAAAAAAATGGCAAAAGTTTTTCAGGCTTTCACCGTTTGTCGCCCTTGCAATTGGACTAGTTTTTGCTAAAACCTGCGGTCTTTCAATTCAAGAATACCCCACAAACCTCCGGTTAGACGCTTCTGCAGTCCACCCCAACGCGGAAACTAGCACCTGTCTCGATAGCACCTTGCTCGAAAAAATCAGCTCGGTCAGGCGCATCACCTTTGCATCCAGTCAGGATACCGCCCTGCGTACCCAACTCGGTGCCTATCTTATTGATGAAAAAAAAGGCTGCATTCGCTTCATAGCCGGCGACTCTACTGGGCGTGATTCCGTACGGCTGAACATTTCGGCTATTGATGGCCAAATAACCATTGATCTCATACAGCACGTACAGGCACTGGAAGATTCTATCGGAACGGTAACGAGTGGATCGGACTACGGATTTTTCACCCAGGCCCCGCCTTTCGATCACGATTCCCTGTTTGAAGCGCTCGAACTAAAATCCCTCAATACTATCCAGGCTACCCTTTACGAATGGTCGAGCTGGTTTAGAGCCGGAATCTTGTTGTTACTTGCAGGACTTTTGGCCTTTTGGGTCTATAGGCGGGCTAGAAAACGTCAAAAAATCGTAGTCCAGCGCGAAAAACCCAGCAAGCCGCCCTACGTCTGGAACATCCGCATCCCTAACCTGCTGCCGCCCGATCTCGGCGAATCCTTTGGCCTAACGGTGAATGCCCTGCGCCGCCGCACAGACGACGATGCCCGGATACTTGACATGCCCCAAACCGTGCGCGCCACCATACGCCGGGGCGGCATGGTGCAATTCAAGTTCCGCCAACTGACCCGACCGCCGGAATATCTCCTGCTCATTGACCGCCAAAACGCCCTCGACCACCGCGCACGGCTCTACGACGACCTCTACCGGACACTGCTCCAAAACGAGGTGCTCGCAGAACGGTTCTTCTACGATGGCGACCTGCGCCTCTGCCACAACGACCAACACCCAGAGGGCCTCAGCCTCGACGAACTGCTGTTCCGATACCCTGCCCACCGACTGCTCATCATTGGCTCGGGGCGGCAGATGTTCAGCATGGTTTCCGGCAAATTGGCCAAATGGACCGCCTCCTTTGCCCGATGGAAAGACCGCGCCCTGCTCTCGCCTTTACCCGCTGGTGAATGGGGCCGCCGAGAACGCAGCCTGGCCGAAATGTTCCGTTTTGCGCCAGCTTCCATGGACGGCTTGCGCCACCTCATCGATGCCTTCGATGCCGATGAAGAACACCAACTGCCCCGTTTCGACAAACTCGCCGCACTGGCTTTTGGAGAACCCGTGCTGCTCGAAGACGGCGACCTGCGCCAAACCCTCGAAAAATACTTCCCCGACCCGCTCAGCCGCCAATGGATTGCCGCCTGCGCCATCTGGCCCGAACTACACTACGACCTCACACTATGGCTTGGCCACTGGCTGGCGCAGGAAAGCGGGCAACCCGTAGCTACCATGGCTCGGTTTGGAGACCTGCTCCGCCTGCCCTGGTTCACCAACGGCGAAATGCCAGATGCCGTACGAGCGGTTTTGCTCGATTGGTTGCGCCAGACCAACCCTGATTTCGAAAACAAAATCCGCATTGCGCTCCACGCCCTGCTTGAAGCCAATGTTCCGCCCACCGACAGCGCTGCATGGGACGATTTTGCTATGCGTGTGGCCTTCAACGAATGGCAGTTCACCACCGACCCCAAGACTAAAAAAGAACGCGAAAAACAAATAGCCGACTGGATAAAACGCAACGGCGACCCCGATTTTATCACCATCCGCGCCCTGCGCGGAAAGCCCGGGCCGCTGGACAGCCTCCTGCCCGACTCCTGGAAAAGGATACTGTACAAGGGCAAATTGCCTGGTTTAGGCGTAGAGGAATGGCTGAAAGACACGCTGCGGATTGCCTTGCCGCTTCTGTGCTTGGCTGCTGCAGGACTGATCTGGGGATGGCGGCCCAAAGCCCCCGACGCCTGTCTGGACGGCCGGCAGGCCGAGCTGTTTTGGAAAGGAGAAATGCGGGTTTTTTGCGCCAAAACGCCTGAACAGTTGGCTGTTCTGCGTGAATATATATACCTTAATCTCGTTCAAAAGGCAGATTCCACCATACCTCCACCAATTCCCCTTAGCAGTGTCTTTGATAGTGTTCAGCTATCTAACCCGCTTCGCCAACAATGCGAGGCCAACCTCGCCAATGCCCTGTACAACAAAGGCATTCCGTACTACAAAACCCACGACAGCCTGCGCCTGTAGCGGCCCAGACTAAACCCTAATGCCTCCGTTTGGAAAAGCCCCGCAAGCCAGTGG
>JALHPW010000329.1 GCA_022842255.1 Saprospiraceae bacterium
AAGGCAGGTGTCCAACGAGACATTCACGTCCCCAAAACCATCTCCATCGACGTCCGGATAGAATGTGCTGACAATCAGCCCTTCATCTGTCATGCCGTTGCAGTCATTGTCCAACCCATCACAAACCTCCACCAATCCCGGATGAACCGCCGGATTTTCATCATCGCAGTCCACCGTGGCATCATAACCATCAGCGTCCTGGTCGTTGTTGTAGAAATAGGATTTGGCCTTGTAAAAGGCCGCAGTGCCTACTTTTATTCCAGTTCGCCTTCCAGGAATATCATCTTCCGGCGGGTGAATTCCGCCCCAAATGCGCGAGAGGCTTGTCTGGTCGGAGGCATCGCGGTAGGTAGCCCATTGGAGGGTTACATCTACGCTAGGGCCCTTTTCTACGCCCAGAAAACCACTGTTGGCCGCAATGTGATACTCCCCTACCCCGCCAGGGAAATATTCGTCGCCGGTTAGCAAGGTTATCGCTTCCGCAGCAGAACGGGAATAAGTAGAGTGCCCAGAAATATACCCAGCAAAGGGTGGGGTTACAAAGGTTTTTCGTTGGAATGGCCACCAGCGCTCTGCCAAGATCCAACCCACATCCGCAATGTCGGTCACCGGGTTGGAAATGGAGTCAAACGCCTGCCAGGTGTAAAACTTGATTTTACCAACATGTTGATTGTTGGCACCAGCCAATGGGTCGCCTACTTCTACTTGTTCGATATAACCCGGCACCAATGGTATACCTGCCAAATCGAAGTTTGGACGGGCGGGGTCACTACTTTGACCACGGTCGGCCATCCAACGCAGCGCTGTGATGGGGCGGGTGCCGTCATACCAGCCCTTGATGCCCCAAGCGGCAATGGCGGCATCGTGCAATGCCCCTCCCAGGGTAAAATAGGCTTTCAAATCGTATTCCAGCGTATCGAGCTCCGCTCCTGTGCCGTTGAATTTGCGGCTAAACTGCGGGTGATCCATTGCTTTGTTCAAGATGGAAAACCAGTGTCCGGGCGGTGTTTCTGAGTTGGGTCCATCGGCCCAAAACTGCGCCAAGACGCGTGTGTAATCGCCCCTAGGTACGATTTGGGGAGGATAAGGCTGGCCGGTTTTAGGGTTAATCGGGCGACCATTGCTGGGGCCTCCACCTTCAATTTTGTAAAAATCCTTGTATTCTTGAAAGGTGGTTGGCAGATACGGAGTATCGCCAATGGAAGCAGGCGAGATGTCCCACATCACGCTGTCGTTGGGGGTAAGGTGAGAAGACCAAATAGTCACCATGCTATGGTTCCATTTATACTCCTCTGAACTGCCACCACCATCTACGGTATCGAGAAATGCCAGCGGCCCAGGATCATGATAAACCGGCCAATCCACACCATTGCGTTGGTATACCGTTTTTTGGGAATCCTGCATGGCAAAAGGCACTACCCTGCCCCATTCCGGGCTTTGGAATTTTTGTAGCGCCGGAATTGGGTTTCCATTTTGATCCACGGCATTGGTCAAAATAAGCGGCTGCCAACGATTGGGATCTAGCAGGGTTGGGTTGCCGGCACTATCAGGTTTCATGGGTGGGTTTACCGGCAGGTAATCGATGTAAGAATAGTTCAACTGCTCATTTGCGCCATCGGTCAACCCATAAAAGCCCACACAATCCCCAATGTAGTTGCCCAGGGCTGCCGGATTGCCGGATTGGTAAAAATTGGAATTGAAGGTCCAATCGTACCCAAGTTCGGTCATAAGATTTCTAAACCGTTGAATGCTAATGGCAGCATTGGGGGAGTTTTGGAACCTGCGCGACAACACCCGGTATGCCGCATGGCTAATGGCTTGTTCGCGGGCCGCACGGATGTCGGTGGGCATTGGCACCCCATCAAATTGACAGGTGAAAGTGCCTATTGTTTTCCCTAATAAATACGTATCAGCACTTAGGGTGTCGTACACCGCCCAGGCGTCCCACATGGCCATGGACACGTGAAAAAGATTGCGGGCCTGGACGGGCGGGCGGGCCAAATCTTCCCGGATGGCCTGGAGCATCACCTCATTCCAGCGGCGTGCTACCGAACTGGATTGGGCCTCCAAAGCATTGGTTTTGACGAGTAAAACCAGCAGTAGCAGTAGAGATTGGTAGAGTTTTTTATTCATAAGATTTGAAAAATTGCAATAGGAGACTGCTTCTCAAAGTTGAGAGGGTTTATAAAGTTGATGGGGGTTTATTTTTTGCACTCAAAAAAGCGGGGATTATCCACTTCTAGAGAACAAAAACAAACCTTCATCCACTTTATAAACTCAAATCAACCTCTTGAGACAGTCTCCTAAAATATTAATCGTATTGCTGGTAGGAAGAATTGCAAAGGAACTTAATAAACGCCAACCCAAAGATTAGAGTTTGATTAAAACCCGGGTCGACACCCGGTGGGAAGCACCCTGGATTTCCAGGCAATAGGCACCGGCTGGCAGATTTTTAACGTCCAGGGCCACCTGTTTTTCGTTTTGGGTAAACTGCGATTGCAACACAGTTTCGCCCAGTACATTGAGCAATCGGATTCCGAATTTCCCGGAAAAATCGTTGGGCAACACCACATTCAACACCTCTTTGGCCGGGTTGGGGAAAAACTGGAACCCAGCGGCTGCCAGTGCATCCTCCGTGCCCACTCCTATGATATGGATGATTTGCTCGGTGGTGGTACTGCACCCATAAGGCGTTGATACTGTCAGTTTTACCTCGTAAGTACCCGAGCCTGGAAACTGGTGTTGCACCAAAGCTTGGTCGGCGGAAGTGCCATCGTCAAAATCCCAGGTGTACACATAGCCGGGGGTTTCAGGTGCACTGAATTGCCAATTTAGTCCATTGATGGGTGTCGCCGCAAAGTCGGCTTCCAGGTTGGGCAGGTTTTGTCCAAAAGTAAAGTCGAGCCATGCAAAACGCTCAAAAATCCAGCCTTTCATTTTGGCCACCTCGCCCGCGTACGTGGGTGGGAGAAAACCAGGGTTCGGCCACACGTATTTGCCCAAAATTGGCCAGTATTTGAAATTCCGTCCTTGCGCTTCTTCCAACACATTGGCCATCGAATCGATTACACCAAAAAAGTGGGTGTTTGACAAGGTGGTGTTACGCAAAGATTGCCAGCGACAGGCCAGGTTTTGGGCAAAAAGGGTGTCTGCCATCAATTTTTCCCACCAAAAGGGCACCCCAGCATCCCCACATACATAATTGATGTCAAAAGCAAAACCGGCAGTTGTGAACCCTTCGCAGTAGTCCGCATTGTACCAGGCCAAATCATAATCCCAAGGTGGACCCATGCGCAGTTTTCCACCCCGGTCGTCGCGGTCTTTATGGAAATAGGTACTAAGGCGATACCCGTCCACATTTTTGCTTATCTCATTGAGAATCAGGTAATCCATGAAGGTTTTTTCCTCCCCAAACCGACGCCAGCCCAATTCAGGGTCCTGATATTCAGGGCCATACAGTGCCACCTCAAAACTGTCTACATAGCTGCGGATGTAATCTTGTTGAACGGGCTGAAGCTCGTCCCAGCGCGGGTACGTGTGTTGGAAATAGGTAAATTTATTGGGACTATTGGGTTGCGAAAACTGCGATTCCCAGCCAGGGGTACGGTTCCAGTCTATGCGACAAATGTACCCGCCGGTGAGATCTACCCCAGTCGTGTCGTCTGTTTTTAGCTTTGCCACATTCACCCGGCTGCTGTCGCGGCGGATTTCCTCGGTGAGGATGTAAACGCCCTGGTAGGTATTGTCCAACACCATTTCACAAAAACGCGTGCGACTGGCGTAATGTCCCAATTGTCGGAAGGTTTCGTAGGCCAAAGCATTGCGCATCAGGGTTTTATCGGAAAAATTGGCCGCCAGTGCAAAATCGCTGCCCTTGGGCAAATTGAGCAATTCCACCTCCTTGTCTTCCCCATCGGCATCGCGGGTTTCCAGGTTGTAGGACTTTTTGGGCATGCCTTGCGAACTATTTCCACGCAATTCAATACCAATCGGTCCTGAGTAGGCGAAATTGGTCTGGTTCAGGTAATTGCGCTGTCCGGGACCATTGTCGATGACCGTCAACTGACCATTTATTTTGGGGTCGTTCACAATGGTCTGACCGCCGGTTGAAATCTTTAAAATCGGCAAATCGCTGGACTCAAATGGGAAGGGTTTGCAGGGGTTGGGACCAAAGGTGATACTCCAATCAATCAATCCGCCCGCATCGGCAAAAGCGTAGGTATCCAGGATGACCAATTCCCAGTTGCCATTGGGGTTTTGGCCATTATTGACCTGCCCCATGTCGCCAAAAGGACGGAACTCACCCGTAAACGGATACCAGACCTCAAAAATGGAGGTGCTCGCGTTGCTGCTCAAACAAGTATTGACAAATCCATCTGTATCGCCTCCCACGCCGGAAACCAGGGGAATCAAGGTGCCGTCGGGAGTGCGAAGCACCACGGAGAGATCGGCTACCCAGGTATGCCAGGCGTTGATACACACCCGTTCGATACCAAAACCTATCGTATCGAGCGAGGCTGGCAACCCACTTGCAGGAATGCTAAAAACCACGGTAGAGCCGTCGTCCGGGATGTCGCCACCCGTGCCGGAAAAGGTTTGTGAAAAAATCAGTTGGGGAAATGCGAATAAGCAGGCGAAAAGCCCAAGGCGTAAAAATTTCATGAATAACAGATTTTGCGCACAAGGTAAAATCCTAATAGAACTAGGGGGGGTGAAAATTTGTTTGGACGGGTTACAGTGCACGGGTTACGGTACACGGTTCACGGGTTACGGACCTTGGTATTCGGTGTTCCGTCCGCCACATGCAGTATACCGTCCACCGTGTACCGTGTACCGTAACCCGTGAACCGTGTACCGTAAACCGTGAACCGTAAACCGTGTACCGTAAAAAACCCGACCTTTGCACCATGCAATCCGTTCAATTCCAAGACCTAGGTCAAATGCGCTATCAGGAAGCCTGGGATTACCAGACCCTGTTGCATCGCCAATTGGTGGATAATAAATTGAGAAACAAGCATTTGCCGCCAAAGTCCTATCCTCAGGAACACCATTTGTTGTTTGTGGAGCACCCGCCCGTTTATACCCTCGGGAAAAGTGGTTCGATGGAACATTTGCTACTTTCGGAGGCTGAATTACAGGAGCGGGGCATTGAGTTTTTCCCCATCAACCGGGGCGGGGACATCACTTTTCACGGACCCGGCCAAATCGTGGGTTACCCTATTCTCGACCTCGATTGTTTTTTTACCGATGTGCATCGCTACGTCCGCAACCTCGAAGAAGTCATCATCCGCACCATCGCCGAATATGGGATTGAGGGGGTTAGGATTAAGGATTATACGGGTGTTTGGGTGGAAGGAAGGGGTACGGTGGACGGTGCACGGTACACGGTGGACGGTGCACGGCGTACCGCCCCCCTTGAATCTTCAACCGTGGACCGTGGACCGTGGACCGTCCACCGTGCACCGTCAACCGTATACCGTGAACCGTCCACCGTCTATCAAAAAATCTGCGCCATAGGCGTCCACCTATCCCGTTGGACGACCCTGCACGGCTGGGCGCTCAATGTAAATACGCCACTGGAATACTTCAACAATATTGTTCCTTGTGGCATTGACGATGCGGACAAAACCGTGACCTCACTGGCTCAATTGCTTGGGCGGGCCATAGATTTGGAAGAAGTGAAAGGAAAACTAAAACGGCATTTTGGGGAGGTTTTTGAGTGTTCCATTTTGAATATACCCTTGATTCAACACTAATTTTCTTTAAAACACACAAAATATTCAACATGAAACAATTAATGCTATTGCTCCTATTATGTTTTGCCTCAACAGCATTTACCCAAAATTCAGATGTCCGATTCATCGAAGTGAATGGCAATGCAAACCGAAAGGTGTTGGCCGACAAGTACTTTTTCACGGTAACAAAATTGCCCGGTGAGACCTGTCAGATTCCCAAAAAAGGGCGGGATTGGGAAAAACAACTCAAGGATTGTAAGGAGGAAAACGACAAACTCGTTACCTCACATCTCAATGCACTCAATACCTTGGTGAATAGTTATGGTGGACGTATAGAATTTGAGAGCGAAGGCAATTCCAGATCGGAAGAGC
>JALHPW010000330.1 GCA_022842255.1 Saprospiraceae bacterium
ACTGCTGATGATGTGGGTGGTTTCGCACACGCTGCTATGGCCTTCCCCTGCGGTGTAGACCCAGTTGCCACCAATCTGACCGTTTTTTTCAAAACATGTGAGGTTGGTGAGGCCATTTTCGGCCAGAACTTTGAGTGCTGCAAGACCAGAACATCCCGCGCCGATAACAGCGATTCGAGGAGACGGTGACCGTTGGAAATTGGACATTCCCTAAGGCTTAGTGTTTCCAAATGCATCCTGCCAAGCCATTACGCCCCCTTTAAGGTTCAGCACATTTTTGAAGCCATTGGCAAGTAGCAGGCCTTGTGCCATAGCCGATCGAGCACCGGAACGGCAGTGCAGGATGATTTCGTCTTCCTTGTGTTCATCGAGTTCGTACATTGAATTCACGAGGTTATTGAGCGGGATAAGTTGTGCACCGAGGTTGAATTCTTCGAATTCCCAAGGTTCGCGGACATCGATGAACACAAATTTTTCGCCCGCTTCGATTTTGTTGCGGAGTTCTTGAACTGTAATTTCCATGTGCGAAGGTTTTGAAAAATTTTTGAGTTGATAAAGGCAAATATTGTTTCAGATCATAATTCCCCCTACCCTTTCTACTTTTGTCGCCAATTTTAAAATTCATGGCAAGAAAACAATACACGCTTCCCAATATTCTTATCCACGGCATCGCGGATCGGGGCAAAGGCGTGGGCCGGACGGCCGAAGGTATGGCGGTATTCGTAGATGGTGCGGTACCGGGCGATGTGGTGGATGTATTTGTGCAAAAAAAGAAGGGGGGTTTCGCAGAAGGCAGGGTGGAGACCATTGTAACGCCCTCGCCCGACCGGGTGGAGGCATTTTGCGAGCACTTCGCCATTTGTGGCGGCTGCAAATGGCAAAACCTTGACTATCAGGCACAATTGCGCCACAAGCAACAGGTGGTGGACGACGCTTTGCGGCGGATTGGGAAAATTGAGATTGCCGAGTTTCTGCCTATCCTGGGTGCTCCCGAAACAAGATTTTACCGCAACAAACTGGAGTTTGGTTTTTCGAACAAACGCTGGGTTTTAGAGGGTGAGTTTTCAAAGGAGGTCGAATACCCACCCGTATCGCTTTACGGATTGGGTTTTCACAAGGCAGGTTTTTTTGACAAAATCATCGATATCCAAAAGTGTTGGTTACAGGCCGAACCGTCCAACTTGTTGCGAAACACTTGCAAACAAATTGCCCTTGACCAGGAACTGGAATTTTACGACCCTCGCCACCACAAGGGCTTTTTGCGGAACTTGATGGTACGGCTTACGACCACGGGCGAGCTGATGTTGTTGGTCAGTTTTGCGCAAAACCGTCCCGAGGCAATTGCCCGTTATTTGGACGCGATTCTGGAAAAATTCCCGGAAATGACCACCTTGGTGTATTGTATCAACACAAAGTTGAACGATTCGATGTTCGACCTGGATGTACAGACTTATCGTGGGAAAGGGTATGTGATCGAGCAATTGGGCGACCTGAAATTCAAAATTGGTCCCAAGTCGTTTTTCCAAACCAACTCCTTGCAGGGCAAGCAGTTGTACGATGTGGCCGCTGAATTTGCGGGTTTGACCGGGAATGAAAATGTTTATGATTTGTACACCGGAACCGGGAGTATTGCGCTTTATCTTGCACGGTATTGCAAATCGGTAGTTGGTATCGAAGAAATCCCGGAAGCCATAGCCGATGCAGAGGAAAACATGCGTTTGAATGGAATTGAGAACGCCACCTTTTACGCCGGGGATGTCAAATCGGTTCTTTCACCAGAGTTTGTTCAAAAACATGGTCGCCCTGATGTGCTGATTACCGACCCGCCACGTGCGGGAATGCACCCCAAAGCGGTTGAATTCTTGCTTGATTTGGCAGCACCTCGGATTGTTTATGTGAGTTGCAACCCGGCCACCCAAGCACGCGACCTCCAAATGTTGTCGGAAAAATACGCGGTGCTTAAAGTGCGTCCGGTAGATATGTTCCCCCATACGCACCATATTGAAAACGTGGCGCTTTTGGAACTGAAAGACCTTTGACTGTTGGCTATTGACTATTGGCCATTGACTATTGGCCATTGACTGTTGGCCATTGACCACATTTCACCCCCATTGAGCATATTTATCACATTGACCACATTCATCACCTTGACCACATTTCGCATCCATGTTCAGCCTACTTAGCAGATTCATTTTTTGGATTATCGGCTGGAAAATTACTGGCCATTATCCCCGCGAACTATCGCATGTAGTAATTGCCGTGGCTCCACACACCTCAACCTGGGATTTTTTACTGGGCGTTCTGACCAATAGTGCGGGGAGATTCAAGGCAAACTACATGGGCAAACACACACTCTTTAAGCCGCCATTTGGATTCATTTTCAGGTGGTTGGGTGGCATTCCGGTGGACCGTTCCAAAAACCACAATCTCGTAGCTGCCACAGTAGAGGCCTTCAAACGCGAGCCCCGAATACATCTGGTTATTGCCCCGGAGGGTACGCGCAAAAAGGTGGATAAATTGAAAACGGGTTTTTACCACATTGCCCGACTGGCAGGGGTACCGATATGCCTTTGTAAATTTGATTTTGAAAAGCGGGAAGTTTTTTTTGACCCGGTGCTTTTTCATCCCACGGACAATGAAGAGGCGGATATGGCCTATATCTGGGAATATTTTAAGGGTGTAAAGGGGGGCAATCCGGAAATGGGGATTATGTGAAGTGGTCAAACGTGCAATTACATATTAGACAAAACCCTATTTTTCCTTCGGGCAGCGTCCTACCCAACCTTGCGTATCTTCGGCACGTAACCTTCATAATTACTTCTCCACCTTTTCAAATCCTAATTTATGAAAAGCCGATTTTTACCAGATTTGCCCGCCTTAATCTTTGTACGGATAGGGATTTTCCTACTCGCCGCCCTTTTTACAAACAACCTTTTTGCCCAACAAGACAGCATCATCATTGATGGTTATGCGCAACCAACCTGTAGCTGCGATGGCTTCATCGACATCACGGTGACTGGAGGCAATGGCCAACCACCTTCCACCACCTATACCTATTTATGGTCAAATGGTTCTACGACCCAAGACCTTCAATTCCTTTGCCCTGGCACCTATTGCCTTACCGTCACAAGCGGGAACGTCAATGTCAACACCGCTTTTAAGTGTTTTACAGTAGGGCAAGTGCCTTTTACCCCCCTGGATATCGTTTCAAGCAATACCGCCCCCTGCAACTTCGACAGCTCAGGGGTGACCAACAACTGCGAAAAAGTGTGTCCCGGCACCACCGTTACCTACTCGGTTTCGACCCAAGGCCCCTTCGGGAGCAACCCGTTCGTAGGCTGGCAGGTATCCGGGGCGAGCAGCTGGGTAGTCAACAACAATGGCAGTACCAGCCAAGTTTCCAGTATCACGGTCACCTGGGGAGGTCCGGGCACTGGAAGCGTCTCGGTTTTTTCAGATGGCGCACAAGGATGCACCGGGGAGGATGCGATTTGTGTCACAATAGTTGATGAGCCCAAAGCCGATTTTGAAAGTAGCCCCGCAGCAGCCATCGCTGGCGGCACCCTACAGGTTTGTTTGGGACAAACCGTCCATTTCCAAAACCTTAGCACCGGAGATGCCGATTATTACGAATGGCTTTTCAGCGACGACCTGAGTAGCAGTGCTTTAGAGAACCCACAACATACGTACCTGATTCCTGGCACACACACCGTTCGGCTCATTGCCAGCAGCAGTTGCCTCTGTTCCGATACTACCACCATGACAGTGGAGGTACTCAATGCTCAAGCCCCCACGCTCGAATGTGTGGCGACGGTTTGCCCAGGGGAAACCGTCACCTATACCGCCTCCAATGGATGTGCTCCATTCAGCTGGTCGGTGAGTGGGGACGGGACGGTATTGAACGGCGGCACCCCGCTTTCCGATACCATTTCGGTCCAATGGAACGGAGGCCCCATCGGAACCATTACTTTGGGCGCAGCCCCTTGTTCCGGCGCCGCCTGCCCGGTAGCAGGGGTGATTGAAATCCCAATTGTTACGAGCAACGCGCAGATACGCGGGGAAGAAAGGGTATGCCCAGGCGCGACAGAAGTGTACACCATCGAACCGTTTGGCGGCACTGGTTTTGTTTGGACCCTGCCAACAGGTGGTACCATCGTAGATGGTCAGGGCACCAACCGGGTTACCGTAGAATGGAATTCCATCCCCAATCCGGCCCCAGCTGCCGACCATACGCTTTACGTACAGTACACCAACTGCTATCTGGGTTGTGGTGGGGCTGATTTGATTCATGTGCGTATTTTATCTGCGTTTCACATTGAAGGCCCCGTTGAACTCTGTCAAAATGGGAACGGGAATTTCTCCGCCAAAACCAATTATGCCAACACTGCCATCCTTTGCAACTGGACGCTTACCGCACCCGATGGCAGTGTTGCCTGGACATCCCCAGCAGCCACGGCAACGCCCAATATCCCGTTTTTGAATGGACCGGGGGTCTACCGCATTGTGGCCATTCCTGCCGACCCGAGCATCACTTGTTCCAACCAGGCAGATTGGGCCATCAATGTCCCCGCGCTTCCGGCCGACCCAACGGGCATTACAGGAGCAGCCAACATTTGCCCTGGAATCGCCTACACCTACGAGGCAACAGGTTTGCCAGCGGGATCAAATATCCGCTGGACCGTTAAAAACGGCACGGGTGCAACCCAAACCTATAATGGAAACCCGCTCAATGTAACCTGGGGAAATACCGGTCCATACTGGCTCACGGCTGCGCAAGTCAGCGTGGATGGCCTGGGTTGTTTGTCCGACACGGTTGGTTTTGTGGCCACCCCCATTGCCCCCCCGTCTCTTGTTGGAACCTCGGTTGTGTGCGAGGACTCGAAAGGGAACTACTCCATTTCCAGCTTACAAAACGTAGATATCCAATGGACTATCAGCCCACCAACCGCTGGATCTGTAGCCAATGGGCAAGGCACGAATGCCGTAGAAATATTTTGGAACCAGCCAGGTGGGCACGTTGTGAGTGTTGCGGTTTGCAGCCAAAACGCCCAGTTCCCGGTTACGGTTTTGGCCAATCCAGACCCCGCGCCACAACATCCCGCAGGGCTTTGTCCCGGGGCTACGGCGCTGGTTCAGACCGTCTCGCCCTACGCGAATTATACTTGGAAGGACGAATCGGGCTCCATTTTGGCTAGCACTCCTACCCTCAATTTAGGTCCCGGGGCCTATTCCATTGAAGTAGTGGATGCAAATGGATGTAGCGGGGCTTCTGAGTTTAAAATCGACAGTTATGATGCGCCCGATGTGTCGCTCACTACTGCCGACCCGACTGGTTTTTGCAACAATTCTTACACTGTGTCGCTCACGGCATTGACCAATACCGATGCCAACTATACCTACCAGTGGTTTCTGGATGGGACCCAGATTGCGGGGGCTTCGGGCAACACCCATTTTTCGAATCTATACGGCAACTACACCGTACAGGCCACGAATTCTTATGGCTGTACTGCTACGGCAGGCCCTATCGTGTTGTTTGAAGATTGCAGTGGCGGCGGCGGTGGCGTATGTACGGTATGTAGTGGAGGCCCACTTTGCCCACCTGGGGTTATTCAATGTGTTCCGGACCCCACCCCTCGTTGCGACTCGTTTGTGGTGGTGTTAAACGATTACTCCGGGATGTATGTGCCCGGAAGTGCACAATGGAACATGGGCATTTCTGGAGGAGCCCTACTTGGAACATCCACTAGCGAAAACCCAAGTTTTATCTTTCCAAATGCAGGGAAATACATCGTGGCAGTACGGGTAGAACTTTCAAATGGTACCTTTTGCAATGCACTGGATTCGGTTTTCGTAGAAGCTGTGGCAAGGTTCGACGAACTACCTGGCTGTGCTGGCGCAATGACCGATTTTGAAAACCGCAGTGAACTTTTACCCAATATCAACCTTAGCAATTTTGCTTGGAACTTTGACGACCCGGCATCGGGCGCGAACAATACTTCCAGTTTGGAAGATCCTTCACACGCATTTTCGCCGGCCGGGAGATCGGAAGAGCAC
>JALHPW010000331.1 GCA_022842255.1 Saprospiraceae bacterium
CTTCCGATCTCTTCCGATCTCATGGGCTCCAATGCAACCGAAGAATGGATTGCCTCCATCCAAATTGGGGGCTGGTCCAACGTTTCGGGCGCGGGTGGCAATGGTTACCAAAATTATACGGGGAGCCTTTTGGTTTCGCCCCAACTGGTGTCTCAAACCAGTATTCCCATCAAGATTACGCCCGGGTACTCTGGAAGCCAGACCAAAGAGTATTTCAGGGTCTTTGTCGATTATAATCAGGACGGTGATTTTGAGGACAACGACGAACTGGTTTTTGATCCAGGATTTGCACTCGAAGGCCCGGCAGAAGGGACAATCAATGTCCCGGAACTTGCGTTGGCGGGCAGTACCCGTCTTCGGGTGATGATGAAGTACACCACGCCCAACGACAGTCCGCCGATGCCCTGCATCAATTTTGACTTTGGTCAAACCGAGGATTATTGTGCGGAGCTTTTGCTGGATTCGGTACTCACGTCCATACCCGTGGAGGATACCGTGTGGGTATTGCGCGCCTATCCGCAACCGGCTCAGGATTGGGTGCTTTTGGAGTACCCGGAGCCAGTTTCAAAAGGAGATTGTGAAATCCTGGTGGCCGATATGATGGGCAGGGTCGTACTCCAACAACAAATGCCACTGCTCCGGAGTGGAAAAGTGTACCTCGATACAAAACATTGGCCATCAGGATTTTATGGGGTGCAAGCCCGTTGCGGGGGGAAGGTGATGCGGGGCAAATTGCTGAAGGGTTGAATTGGGCAGCCCCAAATAAAAATTGGCAGGACAACCGTACGTCGTCCTGCCATTTGATTTAACTATCCCCGTCTTTCTGTTTTTCTTATTGGTTTATTGGACCGCTTTGTTGGTACAAAGGTGTGGGCCTTGCCCGGCTTGGGTAAGCGCACAAACCCGTGTTTGCCACAATCGAGGGATTCTACTTTTGTACCAAGTAGAAATACGGGGGTGTTCCCCGTTGAAATCACCTGATTTTTTCATTGAATGGGTTGATTGCTTGCAGGTGCACGAAAGACAAGGGTACATTTAGCGGAGAAAACAACACACACACCTATCACCTTTTAATTTTTTGAAGCATGAAACATCTTACTTTCTTTGCGCTTGTAGTGTTTTTGTTCGCCGGGATTTTTGCGTGTGCTGATTCAAACCAGCATGCGCCCCTTGCAGAAAAGAGCCCAAGCGCAACCGTAGCAGGCCCCACAGTGCCGTTGATGGACCCTGCTGCGGCAGATACGGCAATGCGAAAATGGGAAGCCCTGCGCCGCGTCTTGGTCACCACCTTAAAGGGTTTGGATATCCCCAAGGACACCAATTTTGTCGCCAAAGGGTTTCATGTTCCGTTCAATGACTTGAAGCGGATTTTGGATAATATTGGCGACACCTCGCAGTTGTTCGCCATGTTGGCCATTCAGGATTCGGCTGGCATCCCAGGCAAGCCCATGATCAGCCTTATTTTTCAAGCGCCCGACAAGACCAAAGCCCAAACAATTCAATACTATGATTTTACAAAACCTTGTCCATCCGATTGCCCTAGTGTGAGTGCTAATCCAAATGCCCCGAAGTAACCCGAACATATGTGGACAAAATTTGAGCATCAATTTTATGACCTGGCCACCTTTCCTTTGCTGTGCCTGCTCTTGTCGTGTATCTTAGGGCTTCGGTATTGGAAAATGTTGCCAAGGGCCATACGTGTGCTGGTGGTATACCTGGTTTTCAATTTTTTGATAGAAATTGGAGCGCGAATCGCGAGCATTTTATACGCCCAAAATTTGCCTTTGCTACATGTTTATACCTTTGGCGAATTATGGTTGTTTTCCCTGTTTTACAATCAAATACTGGATAAAAACTCTATTTTTAAACGGTATTTCTATTGGATACTTGGAGCCAGCTTGGGTTTGGTGCTGCTCAACACGATTTTTTTACAAGGAATTTTCGAGCTTAATTCCTTTGCAAAAACACTCGTGCAAATACTGATCATACTGTACGCACTGGACTATGCATTTCGTTTTTCAGATGTGGAGGAATCTAATCCAGTACTCGACAACACGCTTCAACTGGTCAATGCGGCAATTCTGATTTACTATTGTGGCAGTTTGTTTATCTTTATGTCGAGTCAGTTTGAAGTACAGATGGGTAAAGGCATACGTATTCTTTGGAAAATCAATGCCTTCCTTAATTTAATCTTTCAAATCATGGTACTCATCGCCTTATGGAAAGTAATCTTCAATCGTCCGAAATCATTCTCTTCGCAGGAACGGGTATCCTGATAATGGTAGCTTTGGCGCTTGTGATGGTTTCGTATGCCAACCGCGCCCAACGCCGAATCCTGACCCAGCGGATGGAAGCCCAGGCTACCGAAATCCAACACCAACAGGAGCTGTTGGAACGCAATCTGGCGGTACAAGAAGAAGAGCGTCAACGCATTGCAGCGCAATTGCACGATGATATCTGCTCCAAACTGGGGGTGCTCCACCTAACTTTTCACCGACTTCGACGCACCGAAACGGAGAAAGAACAGTACGCAGAAATGTGTGAGGAAATCAACGACCTCATTGCCGATACCCTGGAAACCACCCGTCGGATTTCCCACGAACTGGTGCCGCCCACGCTTGAAGGTTTCGGCTTGTTGGAGGCACTGGACGAACTTTGCGAGCAAATCCGCAACACCGGGGCCGTGGATATTCGGTTTGAACACAATATCACGCGCGCTGATTTGCAAGATGTGACCACCGAACTCAACCTTTTCCGCATTGTACAGGAGCTTTCTAACAATTCATTGAAATACGCAGAAGCCAGTTTTATTCAGGTGAAAATCATAAAAGAGGAAGACGAGGTAAGGCTTCATTATTCAGACAACGGCAATGGCTTTGATATGGATGAAAACAACTCCAGGGGCCTCGGACTCAAGAACATAAAAAACCGCGCAAAAATCATTGGCGCCCAACACAAAATCAGCACCGCACCCGGCCAGGGCTTTGAGTTGGTGTTGACGATGTTGATTTGATGAATGTTTAGGGTAATCTATTAATCGTCAATCCCTTCAATTCAGCAATTTACACTTCAAATCTCTAAAATCTCATGCGTCTGCCCAAACCCCTAACTCTAAACATTTCCCTATGGACATCCTAATAGCAATAGCAGACGACGAAGCGCTTTTCCGGCGTGGGATGCGGCTTATTTTAGAAGATTATCCCGATCTTCAAGTCATGCTTGAAGCCGAAAACGGGGAGGACCTCCTGACCAAGATCCGGGCCTCTGTCGAATTGCCCGATGTGGTCCTCCTGGATTTGAAAATGCCCGGTATGAGTGGTATTGAGGCAGCAGAGGTAATCCGACGTGAATTCCCATCCATTTTGATAGTGGTAGTGTCCTCTCATGTGAGCAAGGCCTTCATTCTCAATATGATAGAGATTGGCGCAGCTGCTTATCTGGGCAAAAACGCACACCCGGACGAGGTGGTGGAAACCATCCGTATGGTTTGTGAAAAAGGCTTTTACTACAATGCAACGGTCATGGAGGTGATTCGCGACAATATCATGGGGAAAAACCCCGTGAAGCCCCAGCGAAGTTTCGAGGTGGAGCTCACTGGCCGTGAAAAGGAAGTGCTACAACTCATTTGTGAAGAGTGCACCACCCAGGAGATTGCCGATAAACTATACATCAGCAACCGCACGGTAGAAGGCCACCGCAATAACCTGCTTTCCAAACTTGGCTGCCGGAATACAGCGGGTTTGGTGGTATATGCCTTGCAGAGTGGTTTGGTAAAGATGGGCGGGTGAATCAGGGGGTGTCTGAAAAATATTGCGCATATTTTGAAGGCATCGCACTGATTGGTTTAATCATTATGTCTTTGAAAAAGACTTCGCAAGCTTCACTTTGCAAGGCAATCTGTCCGCTGGTCATGGGGATGCTTTTGCTCCCGTCCCAATAGGCTGAATTTCGCAACACCATCACCACTTTCCCATTGACAATGTGTATGCTTTGGTCGCCGAAGCATATGAGCTCTATGGTATTCCATTGTCCGGCGGGTTTTTCATGGTCGGATTCCCGTTGACAAAACCCTTGTTTGTCAGTACCGGCCCCGAAGCGTTCGAATGTTCCATTTTGGCGGTTTGCCTGGTATTCACCATTTGCTTTTTTAATAGATTTAACCTCGATCTGGGCATTGGCAATATTCCAATAATCGCCATTACAACCTTCTTGGATCTGGAATTCCTGACTTAACATCCAGCTGCGCCAATAATCGACACCACATTCCCCACGCCCGTGGTAAAGCAGGCCGGAATCCATCAACTCGTTGAGCCGTGGTTCCCATTTTTTGTTGCCCCATTTGGTTTTTAACTTTAAATGGTAGTTTTCAAAGCTTTGCTTGGTCATTAGGCAACCGTAATATTCTCCAGTAGCCTTGATTGCCCAGTCGCCCCCTTCCCGAACAACCGTCCATACGTTGTTTACATTTTGATTATAGCCAATAGGCAGTAAAGCCTTGCCATTTTCATCCGTGGGTGGCGCTCCAACATAACCGTTTTTGATCTTGAAACTCAAATACATATCCCATTGAGAGAGGTCTTTGTCAATCAGTTTTTGCCATTTTGCTTTTGGTGTAAAAGCAGTGAGCAACAAAGCAATGGTAAACAGGACGAGGTGTTGTTTCATGCCAGCAGTAATGTATTGAATGAATCAAAACTGAAAATAAATAAACGAACTGCTGCTCTCCTGCGCCCAAATCAACATCAGGATCATAAATGACCAAACAATCCCGAGCCCCCACCAGGAAAGCCTGTAGGCCACTTCCAGTACTTTCGTGTTGCGCATCAGCCAATGGGCAACCACCATGGCTGGAATGACTACCGCAACTTTTAAAAGTGCGAGCGTTGTCAATTGGGCTTTCCCTTCAGCAGCCATCCCGAACATGGATACAAGCATTTGCCAAGCCTTTTCAAACGTGGCAGATCGGAAAAACACCCAGGTGATATTGACCAGCATGAACGTGAGCAGGGCGTAACAAAAGCTGGCCCAGGCATTGCCGGGCAGAGCGGACGCTGCTTCGCCCTCCTTGTCCAATTGTGCGCTGCGGCGGTCCCGGAAAAATTTCTCTACCCACAAATACAAGCCATGCAGCCCGCCCCAAACAACAAATGTCCAGTTGGCGCCATGCCATAGCCCTCCAAGCAACATCGTAACCATCAGGGCGAAATAGGTGCGCCGTATTCCGTGACGATTCCCGCCTAACGGAATGTACAAATAATCTCGCAGCCATGCGGACAGGGTGATATGCCAGCGTCGCCAGAAATCGGAAAACCCAATAGCGGCATATGGATAGTTGAAGTTTTGTGGCAGTACAAAACCAAGGCACAACGCAGCACCGATGGCGCAAGTAGAATACCCGGCAAAATCAAAAAATATCTGGCCAGAAAAAGCAAATACCCCTGCCCAGGCATCGAGTGCGGGCAAAATATCCGAGGCGTTGAAAACCGAATCCGCCGTTGCCGATAACATCCCATCTGCCAGCACAACCTTCATAAAAAGTCCCAAAGAGAGTAGCAGTAAACCGTCCATCATTTGTTTTGTATTGGCGATACGGGCGGTTTCAAATTGTGGCACCAATTGCGGTGGACGTACGATCGGGCCAGCAACGAGGTGTGGGAAAAAAGTGACAAACAGGGAAAAATCCAGGATGGATTTCACCGGTTCGCTTTTCTTCTTGTACATATCAATCGTGTAGCACAAGGTCGTGAAAGTGTAAAAAGATATACCTGCGGGGAGGATGATATTGGGTTTTGCGGGATGATATTCCAGACCAAATGCTTGGACGAGGAGCACAAAATTGTCGAGCAAAAACGTGCCATATTTGAAAAAACAGAGCATTCCGAGATTGCCGATCAGGCTGACGACCAGGAGCAGTTTCTTCTTGAAAGGGTTTTCCTGTGTGTACAAAGCCCGACCCACATAAAAATCCACTACGGTGGAGAGCCAAAGCAACAGGATAAAAGGTGGGTTCCATACCGCGTAGAAAATGTAACTGGCTAGCAG
>JALHPW010000332.1 GCA_022842255.1 Saprospiraceae bacterium
CAGACGGATAAAAAACGCACCCGGGTTGTGTTTTTTGGCGACAGCATTACCGAGGCTGGGGTACTTCCCGGAGGTTATATTGCGCAGATGCGCGATACATTGGAAGCTTCCGGAAAAGGAAATCAGTTTGAACTGCTGGGTGCGGGCATTGGGGGAAATAAAGTCTATGATTTATATCTGCGACACGAGGAAGATGTGCTTGCCAAAAAGCCCAAAGTGGTGGTGATCTATGTGGGGGTGAACGATGTGTGGCACAAACAGATGTTTGGTACGGGCACCGACCCCGACAAATTCCAGAAGTTCTACTTGGCGTTGATTCAGAGATTTCAGCAAAAAGGCATTCGGGTCATCGTCTGTACGCCAGCCTGTATCGGCGAACGCCATCCGGGTGAAAATCAATTGGATAGCGAACTGGATTTGTTTTCGAATATCATCCGGGATATCGCGAAAAAAGGGCAACTCCCACTTTGTGACTTCCGTAAGGCATTTATGGAGTATTCGTCACTTCACAATCCTGAAAATCGTGAAAGTGGCATCCTTACCAGCGACGGGGTGCACCTGAATCAAAAAGGAAACCAGTTGGTGGGGCAGATGGTGCTAAGCACCTTATAAGGCTTAATCTTGGCCCCGTTTCAGGTCCGCTAATTCCGCCTTCATAATTTGTAGGAATGTATCCAACAGGGCAAAATCGCGCGCAGCGGCCTCTCCTGTTAAGGTATGAAACGTATGCGCTTCGAACGCTTCCATGGTTTTGTTCATTTGCTCCAACCTTGCTTGGGTGTCAACACTTGGACTTGAGGCGTTTTTCTGCGCCATTTGCTCTGTTTCCTTACGCATGGCGGCTTGCAGATAAGCCTCATAGGCCACCATTCGACTGGCGTCCTTTTCTGCAAAGGCGGTTTTAAGGGAGGCCAGTTTTCGTTCGAAACCATCTACTTCCTTGGTTTCTTGTTGAAAGAGGGCCTCGGTTGGGGTGAGTTGTTGGGTGGTAAGCCGTTCAGTACTGGAGCTGTTGGCAGTTTGAGCGTCCAGAACATTGGCAAACAGGCTGAAAAGTACCAGGGAAAAGAAAAATCGCAACATCGGAAAGGGAGTTTTAGAAATATAACGAAAGGTCAATTTCGTGTAGGGTGAACAGATAATTGGCAAAAGTAAGACAATCTGTTTCGATGGATTCACCCTAGTTTTTGTTTTTTGGTGTTGGATTGTTTGGCTTCTTGGGTGGTTCGTTGAAATCAATCAAACCTTTCCCCGACATAATCTGATCCCGTAGCGGGACCCTGAAATCCACAATTTCCGCCTCCGGCAATACTTTGGGGGCAGCCATCATGACATGGTGCACCGTGGTATGGCCTTCAACAATTTCAATTCTTGCCGAATATGCTTTGCCAAAACTAGGATAATGGACCACCAAACGGTACACGCCAGGAGGCGCTGAAAGCTTGTACCTCCCAAGCGAGTCTGAGGAACCTTCCATTATCAACTGATTGTCTGCATACACTCGAACGTTCGCAAATGCAATATTGGCCTTCCCATCCGTGATGATGCCACGCAGGGTAGGTTGCGCCCAAATGGTTTGGGAGGATAGCAGAATGCCAAATATCCATACGACCCATTTTTTGCTGCTCATAATTGGATAAACCATGTTTTGCAAGGTGAAATGAATGTTTAGAGGCCTGCAACGGAGACCAATTGCTACTTTTGGCCAAATTTACTAAAATTTTTCAACATGAATACAATCAAAGCCTTTTCGCTTCTATTTGCAGCCCTGTTCATTTTCTCCTGCGACCCCGCTCGCAAAGCCACGGCCACTGGGGATGACGGCATCCTGGAATTTCAGATCCTGCAAATGAACGATGTCTATGAAATCTCCCCGAGCGCATCCGACAATATCGGCGGACTGGCCAGGGTCGCTACCATCCGGAAGGAATTGTTGGCTAAAAACCCCAATACATTCACCGTACTTGCTGGGGATTTTATCAGCCCTTCCGTACTCGGTACCTTGAAGTTTGAGGGTAAACGGATTCGAGGGAGGCACATGGTAGAGGTACTCAACACCCTGGGGCTCGATTGGGTTGTGTTTGGCAACCATGAGTTTGATTACGACGATTTGGCTGACCTACAATCGCGATTGGATGAATCCAAATTCACCTGGTTGGCTGCCAATGCCCGACTCAAGGGAACCACCTGGACCCAACAGTTTTTTAAAAATAAAACGGGGGGCGGAACTGATATCTGTCCTGATAATCAAACCCTTACACTCAAAGATGCGGATGGTACTACCTTGAACTTGGGCTTGTTTGGCGTATTGATCAACTCCGGAAGAAAGCCCTGGGTAGAATATTCGGATTGGGCAGAAGCTGCCAAAAAGAACTTCGCCGAGCTCAAACCTAAATGTGATGTGGTATTGGCGCTCACCCACCTGGCCATCGAAGACGATAGAAAACTGGCTGCCATGCTCCCAGAAATCCCCTTGGTAATGGGCGGCCATGAACACGATAACATGCGGGTACCGGTAGGTCCAAGTGTAATCACCAAAGCCGACGCCAACGCCAAAACCGTGTATATCCACACCCTTCGTTACGACAAACGCAAGAAGACCTGCACCGTAAAATCAGAATTGAGAAAAATCAATGCCAGCATCGCTGACGAACCCGCTACTGCTGCCGTGATTGCGAAATGGGAAAAAATCAAAAACGAATCGCTCACCTCTTCGGGTTTTAATGCCAATGCCATAGTGACCAAATTAGACAAACCGCTCGATTGCCGGGAAACGGTGGTTCGGAATGGTCAGGCGCCCGTTGGGGTCATGATTACAGAGGCCATGCTCGCGGTATCCCGAAACAAACCCGATTGTGCGATACTCAATAGCGGCTCTATCCGGGTGGATGATGTGTTGAGCGGTACCCTCACTGAGCTTGATATTGTACGGATGTTGCCATTTGGGGGTGGCATCACAGAAGTAGAAATGAAAGGTGGATTGCTTCGCAAAACCCTCGACGCAGGCTTTAACAACAAAGGCAATGGAGGATATCTCCAGCTAAACCTGGTGCGGCGCGAGGATGCCACCGGGAAATGGTTCATAGGTGCCAATGCCTTGGATGACAACAAAATATACCGGGTTACACTTCCCGATTTCTTGCTTTCCGGCAATGAATCCAATATGGGTTTCCTCAAAGCCTCTATTGGAGCCGATGGAAAAAGCGACAACCCCGATATCCCCAAAATCATTAAACCCGACCCCAAGGACAAAAACGACTTGCGCAACGACATTCGTTTGGCTTTGATTCGGTACTTAAGAGGGGAGTGAATTACGAATTACGAGGTGCGAAGTGCGAAGTACGAATTACGAGGTGCGAATTACGATTTTGGCATCAGCTTGAAATGCCAAGGGAGTGCGTAATTCGTACTTCGCACCTCGTAATTCGTACTTCGTACCTTATTTTTCCATGTTTATTGTCAGCTCTGGTAGTTCAGGGATGGGTGCTCCCACGGCTTTGAGGTCTCGGAAATCTTTTTTCAGGCTTTCCCAATTGTCATAACCCCGGATATCGATGTAAGAAGAAAGATACTCGTTGTACAAGGTGAGGGCTTTTTCACGGTCGCCGGGCTTATTGCGGAGTAAAAGCGCGTGTGCGTGGTTGGTTTTCAAAAGTTCCCGATTGGAGTAGTAGTATTCTGGTCCTAGTTGATCCAGGATAGTCTGCGCTTTTTGAACGTATTGAATGCACGCTTCCAGGGATTCAGGCTTGTTCCACTCACCCAGCAGCAAATAGTAGGATATTCCAATGTGTGCATCCAGCCATGCGTTGGTCCAGTTGGTTTCTGACTTTGGCAGATCGGTGCATCTTTTGGCATTTTGAAGTAAAAGGTTGTTCCACACCAGGGTAGAGTCCCATCGGGCCTGGGCAGCAAAATTTTCCACTTTATAGGACGCAAGCCAATAATCTGTTTCCGCATTTGCCAAACGTTGGTTTTTGGAACGCAATGTATTAATCAACTTTGGTTCAAATGCCAATAGTCGGGCGCGACGGTCAGGGAATTTTTCTGCCAACCGACTGATTTCAAACAGGGCCCGGGCAGTTTGGCTTGCGGCAAATATTCCACCAAAATCCAAAAATGCCTGGGTTTCATCGTCCTCAAATATGGCTATATTGGCCAAATACAGGGTGTTGAGCCGATAAGTCAAGTGATAGTCTGCTTTTTCATAGGCTTCCCTTGCTTCTGCCGTTTTACCTTCCAGGAGAAAAGCCGTTCCAATTTGTTCGTACATCGGACCCACCAGATTGTTGTAATAGCTGATTACCTGCGTTGAATCTATCGCATACACTTTAACGGAGAGGTCATATGAGGATTCCAAGCCTTGGTAAAGCTGGCTGATGGCTTCCGTTGTTTTATCAGCCTTAAGCAATTGCCTTCCCCAGGTAAGGTGCGTAAAACTAACCAGCGACAAACGAATGGTATCTGGGAGGCTCTTTAAGGGGCCATAGTCGTTGAGTAGTTGGATGGCTTTTGCAAAATAGGGAAAGGCATTAGGGCTGTTTTGCTCGAAAACACCCCATTCACGATGGGTTTTGGCCAACTCCAGCAATACGGTTTCCATCCAGGCTTGCCCATTGGGCGCACTTTGATTGATGCGGCTTTTGGCTTTTTGAAGGGCCTCTTCGAGGACCTTAGCCTTGGTTTCAAACTGCCAGGAATTCCGTGCAATTTCAAGTTTTTCGTAAATTTCCCAACGGGTTTGGTCTAGCGGTGAGAGGAAATCGGAGGCATAATCTTTTTGGCGTGGACACAAATCGTTGAAAAGCCCGGACTTGCTCACGGTGCCACAAAAGCAGTTTAGTTGGATGGTGTCAATTAATTCATATTCACGTAAGTCGTTCAAGTCCTTGATCACCTGTTCAAATCGCCAACTGGTTTCATAGGTAGAAGGGACGCCAAGGTCGTCGGATAGCAGGTATTTTGAGTACAATCCACTGGCTTGGGGACAGTTGTCTCGAAGCAGCGCAATATGGGCATTCAGCAAAACCGGGTCGCTACCAAATTTGGCTTTAATAAAAGTGACTACCCCGGCAGCCTCATCGGCATTGCCTCGTAGCAGGAGTTTGCGGGCATAATTTTCGTACATTTCCTGGGTTTCCTGCCGCCAGATAGCTTTGGTGTTCCCACCCAAACGCTCGTACAAGAAGTAGGCACGTTCGCAATAATCCCGGATTTGGGTAATGTTGTTGCTTTCAAGCGCTTGACTGCCAAAGTGTTTGAAAAACGACCGTAGCAGGGGCTCGTCATCCGATTCGGCCAGGCGCTCAAAATTGCCAGGGTAATAGAGGGCTGCTTCCAATTCGTACTCCACGATATGTTCAACCCCAAAAGATTGTAATTTGCGGTTGCCAGCCTGTGCCACTGCCCGTATATAACTGGGGTCCAGTGCGTAGGCAATCAGTCGCCCGTCCGTAACGGCCATGTGCAACAAAGTCCCGTTTTGGGAAAAGCCGATGACCGGGGAAATTTGTTCGTTTTCCATTTCCACACTGCGCGGAACGGCCTGCAATTGAAGCGAGGCTTGCCCGTTCTGATAATTCCAAAAAATGACACGCCCTGTTGAATAAGCAGCAGCGAGCTGATTGCTATTGGGTCTGAAAGCGATGGATTTGATGTTTCTATCCTTGGTTGCTCGGATTTTAAGTGCTTCGTTTTCAATGTTTTTGAGGTCAAAAACCCGGATGTCGTTTCCATTTGAAAACGCGGCCACATTGCCCGAGCCATCTACGGCAACCGCCCGCACAGGATAATCGTGCAAACGCAAGGACCGAGGTTTTTCGTTGGCGTTAAGTGGCGACCAAATTTTCACGCTTGACGACCCATTCCCAAATTCCTCCCTCGATTGATACAACACCACCAACAGGTTGTCGGACCCAGGAATAAACTGTAATTCCCCGATGATTCCGCCCTCAAATATTTTACTTGCCACAACAGCACCGGTCTTTAAGGACCTTACCTCGATGGCGTTAAAATCGGTTTGGTGCGCCACCCATTTTTC
>JALHPW010000333.1 GCA_022842255.1 Saprospiraceae bacterium
GTTCCGGGGCGCCACGATCGACAATATCCTGGATTTTGAAAAAGATTACCCTGCGCTGCAAACCTTCAAGCTGGAACAAAACTACCGAAGCACCCACCATATCGTGGCAGCAGCCAACGAGGTGATTTCGTACAACCGTCGGCAATTGCAAAAGACAATTTGGACGGACCGGGAAGAGCGTCAAAAAATCAAACTCCTCAAATGCCTCACCGACGATGAGGAAGCACGCCGCGTCTCCGACCTGATTTTGGAGCAAAAACATCGCTACCATTTGCCCAATTCAGACATTGCGGTGTTGTACCGCACCAATGCCCAAAGCCGGAAATTTGAAGAACACCTGCGCAAACTCAATCTGCAATATCGCGTATTTGGTGGAATGTCGTTCTATCAACGCAAGGAGGTAAAAGACCTCGTAGCCTACCTCCGCTTGGCCGTCAACCCCCGCGATGAGGAAGCTTTGCGTCGCGCCATCAACTACCCCACCCGTGGCATCAGCGACGCCACTGTCGACAAACTCAGCGCAGTAGCCAGCGCCGCCAACATCCCCATGTGGGAAGCTATACTCAGCCCTTCCTTGGAGGTTACCGACCGCGCCCGAAAGTCCATGCTTGGATTCCGCAACCTAGTGGAAGACTGGCAACGCCGCGCCGCCACGGAGTCGGCCTACAAGCTAGCCGCTGAAATACTTCGAAAATCAGGCCTGCTCGACTTGTTAAAAAGCGACACCAGCCCGGAAGGCATTGGTCGTCTTGAGAACGTAAATGCCGTATTGGACGCCATTTCAGAGTTCGTGGATGTGCAAAGCAACGCAACCGTGACGAACAATGACCCAATGACGGCCAATGAACCAAACACCAACGACGCCTCCCTAGGCGCCTACCTACAAACCATCACCCTGCTCACCGATGCCGACGAAAAAGCCGAAGGCACCGATTACATCACCCTGATGAGTGTACACGCTGCCAAAGGTTTGGAGTACAAAAGTGTGTTTGTGACGGGTATGGAAGAACAACTTTTCCCTTCGTTCATGTCGCTCGAAGACCCCAAGGGACTGGACGAGGAACGCCGACTGTTTTATGTTGCCATTACCCGTGCCAAGGAGTTTTTGACCATCAGTTTTGCGCAAAACCGGTATCGATATGGGCAAATCCGTGCGAATGAGCCATCTAGGTTTCTCGAAGAAATTGATATAAAAAATTTCGATATGGTAGGCGGAATGGGCGCAGCACGCATCGGAACCCCGGCATTTAATGCCGCCCGGGAAGGCGAATATTCCAAAGGGGCGAGTGTGAGCGGCAATTTTGTCAACCCCCGCTTGCGAAAAATGAGCCAGGCCACTACCACTGCCATCGCCAATTTCCAGGCTTCTCCTTTAGAAGACCTCGTGGCTGGGGCAAACGTAATTCACCAGAAATTTGGAGAAGGGAAAATCGTAAGCGTAGAAGGCCCAAAAGAAAACCGCGTGGCAACCATCCAATTCAAAAACGATGAAATGGCGGAGCGACGAATCGTGCTCAAGTTTGCGAAATTGCAAGTGGTGTGACGATGAACGATGAACGATGAACGATGAACGATGAACGATGAACGACAATTGCATTCCTCGTTTATAGTTCATCGTTCATCGTTAACAATTCAGCCCCCCACAAACAGAAATAACCTGTCCGGTCACATAAGCGCCCATATCAGAGGCTAGGAAAACGCAGGTATTGGCCACGTCATCACCCGCACCGAGGCGTTTGAGTGGGATAGCCGAGAGGTAGCCCTCTTTTGTTTTTTCGTCGAGCGCATCGGTCATTTCCGTGGCAATGAAGCCGGGCGCTACAGCATTGCATCGGATACCACGGGAGCCATATTCTTTGGCAATGGACTTTGAAAAACCGATGATACCCGCCTTGGAAGCGGCGTAGTTTGCCTGCCCTTGTTGGCCAAAAACACCTACCACCGAACTCATGTTGATGATGCTACCTCCCGTGCGAATCATGGGCTTGAGCGCGTGTTTGGTCATGTTGAACACCGATTTGAGGTTGGTTTGGATTACCTCGTCCCACTGTTGTTCGGTCATGCGAAGCATGAGGGTGTCGCGAGTAATGCCGGCGTTGTTGACCACGATGTCGAGCTTGCCAAAATCGGCCAGTACTTGGGCTATGAGTGCCTCTGCTTGTGCAAAATCTCCCGCATCGCTTTGGTAAGCTTTTGCGCTGGAGCCTAATTCTGCCGCGAGTTTTTCTGCACGGGCCTGCGAAGAGGCCGAGACATAAGTAAAAGCGACTGATGCGCCGTGTTCTACAAATTTGCGAACCAAGGCTTCACCGATGCCGCGTGAACCGCCGGTGATGAGGGCTATTTTTCCGTCTAATAATTTCATGATTGTGGGTGATTTGTTGAGTTGGGGGTTCGAAGGGCAAAGTTGGGAAAAGTTGTTGAATTCAACACTCTACCACATTCACCGAAATATTCACCGCCAGGCCGCCGTCTGCAGTCTCCTTGTATTTCGTGTTCATATCGGCTGCGGTGTCTTTCATGGTTTTAATCACGGCATCCAAACTGACTTTGGCCTTGGAAGGATCGCCTTCCAGGGCAATCTGACTTGCCGTGATGGCCTTGATGGCCCCCATCGTATTGCGTTCGATACAGGGTATTTGCACAAGCCCGCCAATAGGATCGCAGGTCATACCCAAGTGATGCTCCATAGCGATTTCAGCAGCCATCATGACCTGACCATAACTGCCACCCAAACATTCAGTGAGTGCTCCAGCAGCCATTGCTGACGATACCCCAATTTCTGCCTGGCATCCGCCCATGGCGGCAGAAATGGTCGCCCCTTTTTTGAACAGGCTCCCCAATTCGCCTGCCGTGAGCATGAATTTCACGATATCTTCCTCCAAAAAGGAATCACTGAAACAAACATGGTACATCAATACGGCCGGAATTACCCCTGCCGCCCCATTGGTCGGCGCCGTAACCACACGGCCAAACGCCGCGTTTTCCTCATTCACGGCCAATGCAAAACAGCTCACCCATTTCAGGATTTGCTGGAAAGTATGTCCACCCCGACCAATTTGCCGCACCCAATCTTCTGCATTGTGGTAGGGTTTCCCAGCCAACAAGGTCCGACTCAAGGGCGCCGCCCGCCGCGTAACCTCCAAGCCTCCAGGAAGAATACCATCTGTATGACATCCTTTGTAAATGCAATCGCGCATCACGTGCCAGATTTTCATCAAATCTGCCCGGATTTGTTCCGGAGTACGCCAGGAAAGCTCGTTTTGCCACACGATTTCTGACACGTTTTTTCCTTGTTTCTCGCAATAGGCTTGCAATTCTTCCCCCATATCAATTGGGAAGGGCAAACGTGTTTCGGAAACGGCATCCTGCTCCCCTTCTTTCACCACAAAACCACCACCCACAGAATAATAGGTTTGGGAAATCCCTTCCCCGTTTTGGTAAAATGCTCTGAAAATCAGACCGTTGGCATGATAGGGCAAACTTTGGTCAAACAAAAAAACCACATCCTGTTCAGGATCGAAAGGAATGATCCGCTGACCGCCTAAATGGAGGGTTTTTGTAGCATGGATGTGTTCAAAATTGCGCTGCACATCTTCCACCGGGATGGTCACGGGGTCGTCGCCATGCAATCCGAGCAATACGGCAAGATCGGTGCCGTGCCCCTTGCCCGTTTTGGCCAGTGACCCGTAGAGTTCCACTTGGACGTGCGTTACGTCCTGGACCTTGATTTCTTGCAAAAAACGTTGGGCAGCGCGCCAAGGGCCCATGGTGTGGGAACTGCTGGGGCCAATACCGATTTTAAATATATCGAAGACGGAGATTCTTTCCATGGATGCGTTGACTCGATTTTCCGAATGGGAATCGATTTTTAGCGGCCAAAATATGGAAAAGACCGCACCCACTCCGCGCCATTTTGTTCTTTTGCACCTCAATCCATTGTCGGGCCCAAAACAAGCCCCCTTTTCCGCCAAGGCTACGGCGGGCAAATATGCCACCATCCCCCGACCCGTACGCAGCCCTTCGAATTCCGGAATACCGGATGTTCATGGCCATGCGCCTGACCACGACCTTGACCGTTCAAATCATGTCGGTGTCGGTAGGTTATTATGTGTATGAATTGACCAACGACCCGCTCATGTTGGGTTTTATCGGTCTGGCAGAAGCCATTCCGGCCATTGGCATCAGTCTCTGGGCAGGGCATTTGGCCGACAAGCACAGTCGGCGAAATTTATTGGTAGGCTGTATTTCGGTCTTGCTGGTTTGCTCCCTTGCCCTACTAAGTGTTGTGCTGCTTAAGGATCGATTCAGCCAAGCCACCTTGCTGGCTTGCATTTATGGAATCGTTTTTTGCACCGGTATTTCGCGGGGCTTTTTTAGTCCCACAAACTTTGCGTTTTTACCACAAATCGTTGATAGAGAACGACTTCAAAATGCCATTAGTTGGAACAGCAGCACATGGGAAGTGGCAAGCATCACTGGGCTTGGGCTGGGTGGTTTGATTTATGGTTTCGGTGGGGTGACCGCGGCTTTTGGCACTATGAGCGCACTTTGTGCATTGTCGTTGATTTTTATGTTTCAAATTTCCTCGAAGCCAGTGCCGACGTTCGACCAAAACGAAACGGCCTTGACGCGCATCAAAGCCGGGCTCCATTTTGTGTTTAGCAAACAGTTGATCATTGCCACCATCGCGATGGATTTGTTCGCGGTCTTTTTTGGCGGGGCGGTGGCGCTGATTCCTGTTTTTGCCAAAGATATCTTGAAAGTGGGCCCAGAAGGAGCGGGGTTACTTCGTGCCGCCATGGCCATTGGCGCAATCACCATGGCCATTTTTCTGGCCCACCGACCCTTGGGAAAAGGCGCGGGCAAGATCATGCTTCTCTGTGTGGCTGGTTTTGGACTTTGCAATATCGGTTTTGGACTGAGCACGGAATTTTACCTGTCTTTCGTACTCTTGATCATGGCGGGCATGTTCGACGAGGTGAGTGTTTTTATCCGCTCGGCCCTGGTCCATTTTCAAACACCGGAAAATATGAAAGGGCGGGTTTCCTCGGTGAGTACGATTTTTATCACATCCAGTAATGAATTGGGCGCTTTTGAAAGCGGGGTAGCTGCCCGGCTCATGGGGACCGTCCCTTCGGTGGTATTTGGTGGGTTGATGACCCTTGGCGTGGTTGCCTTTACCTGGTGGAAAGCCCCGAAATTGCGAAATTATGATTTTGAAGGGGCAAAATCAACAACAGGTGAGGCAGATGAAACCTCTCCAAGTGCGCCCGAAAAACCGGCCTCCGAATAAACTCATTTATCTCCTTCCGTAAAAAAACGCATCAACTCTGGGGTATCGCCCAAAGAAGTGCCCACGCGGGGCGAGGCGAATTCTGGCGACTCATATTCCTGTACAGGTTTCTGAACATCAAGTGGTGACGGAAAAATGGCCATGGGCTCAGCGGGCGTTTTTTCCACAACGACAATCCGTTCTTTCCACACTACCCGTTCCTTCCACACGACTTTTTCCTGCCAAACGGTGTCCACCCGAATTTGGACCTCCGTCACAACTTTTTCCTGCACGGTTGTAGGGTTCAGAAACCAAATCGCTACCCCAAGCAGCAGCATAGCCGCCGCTGCTTGCCAAATGGGCATTCGAGCAGAAAGGGCTCGCAGTTGCAGTCCAGGCCTTTTTTGTGTCGCCATTCTTTCTAGAAGTTGGCTGCGAAGCCGGGCAGGAGGCACAACTGTTGCATCCATTTGTCTGGCAGCAAGGAGCATAGCGCGCAATTGTTCAAACTCCGCCTGCGAGGTTTCAGACAATACTAGATTCCGCTCCGCTGCACTCAGCGTAGCAAAGTCCTTTTCCAGTGCCAGGGATGCTATTTGCTCGTTCATGTTTTGGATATTGGTTATTGGTGATTGGTTGACTGGTGATTGGTTTATTGGTGATTGGTTGGGTACCAGTCAACCAATCACCAATAAACCAATCACCCGACCACCATCACTTCACGTAATTGCTTAAGCGCGT
>JALHPW010000334.1 GCA_022842255.1 Saprospiraceae bacterium
AGACCTTAAAGGTTGTCAAATCTGAGTAAAAATCATTGAAATATTCATGTTAGGGCCAGGTCTCCGAGTGTTCGGGGGCCTGGTTTTTTGTTGTTCAAAAGCGGAAGTGTGGCATTTCGCCACACCTCCGCGCATAAATAAACACAAGAGATTGATCTAGGGTAGTCTACGTAGTAAATGATTGATTTATAAGTATTTGAACTAAAGCACAGGTAAATATTATTCCGGCATTCCATATAGTAAGTCTTTCAATTTCGACCCTTTCAACTCTGATAATTTATAAGAGGTACCAAATTTTTCGATGGAGATTTCAATGTCTTTTTTCAGGGCGGCCAGCTCCATGGGCATTTGGGTAGCACAGACTTGGGCATTGGCGTAGTTGCCCACGATGATTAAAAATTTTTGATAGTATTTTTCTCCCTGGCTCACAAAAGCCGTGTATTTGTCCATGAAATCGAGCAACCTGTCAATCGAAAACTCCAGGTTGTTGCGGTGTTTCATGGCTGTTTTGGCCAAATTCGGGTCCTTGTTTCCGTCTTCCACCTCTTTTAGGGTTTTGGCAAGCGCATCGGTCACTGCTTCCCAATCGTCGTTTTTCCTGCATTTATCCAGCGGAACAAAATAGCCAATGGGTTTGGTGTAATCGGTAAAGAGCGTCATGATGTCTTCCTTGAGTGACTCATTGCCCTGCTTGAGGTATTCCGTCTCGTAATAGATGGTATTGAAGTCGTTGCTCATCCGAAGGGTAAAATCTAGGATGCAGGAAATTTCGTCCAGGTCTTTTTGTTTTTGGGAGGGTTCGCCATCGCCCAGCAAGGCTGCCACCACCGAAAAGGTGGTAGAAACAAAAGGATTGCTTTGCAACAAAGCCGGCATGGTGACCCCGCTCTTCTTTTTCAAGCGGTCTTCCAGGTGTTTGTGGTTCTGCTGAAAGGCCGGGTAGGAGTTGGGATTTGAAAGTGCCGAAACATGCTGAAACGTCTGCATGGTAGCAAAGTGATGGTCCAGCGACAACACCTTCTCGTACAACAACTTAACCAGGTCAAGCCCTTTGAGATAACGCACCCGAAGGAGCTCGACGTAAATGTCCTCTTCGAGTTGTTGGATGGAATCTTGTAGTCGGATTTTTTCTTCTAGGGCTTGGAGGTAGGATGGGGAAGGGGGGGCGGTTTGTTGGGCTGCTATCATGCCTGTTAAGATGGCCAATCGTTGTTTGGTTAACTGGAGTCGAGCGCCTTGTCCTTCTGCAATAATGATAATAGATTGTTGCGTCTCACGGACTAATGCAGAGAAGGCCGTCGAGTCATAGTTGAAGCTGTTGCTAGCCTCTACTCCAAACGAAGAAAACAGAACAACAAAACTGATTCTAAGGCAATTTAAGAGATATTTTGCTCCCATGACGTTAAGTGTTTGAAGATTCTGCCCTGCTCCATTATAAAAGCAGGGCAGAAATCTTGGCGATTTAGTTGTTTACTCGGTCTGCCTCAATCAAGATAAAACTAGAAGGGCCGAGCTCTAATGGAGCTGGTGAATTAGTCGAGCCTTCACATTTTACTTTAACAAGAAATCCGGCACAACAGCCACATGCATTTGGGCCGGTAACAGGTCTACAACGTGCAATTCCATCAATCGTAATCACTTCGCAACCATCGCCTCCAGCAGAGCAACCGGCACCACAATTACATCTGTACTCGTAACACCCTCCTGTTGCTTGGATAGCTTGGATAGTTGGGTCAAAAGGGATAATCCAAACACTATTTGAACTAGGAATCTCCAATTGATGCTGATTATTGAACTCAATTCCAGTTTGATTAACCAGCTTAGGGCTCTCGTTCACAGTATTGGTAACAACCTGCCTGGTTGCTGTAACCACGCTCCCTGTTTTGGAGATGGTGATAGAGACAACCGAACCATCTCCTATTTTGCCTTCATAAGTTTGTGCCTGGGAGAACCCAGCCAAGTTCAAAAACGCGAATAAAAAAAGTAAATACTTCATCTTTAATTTTTTAATGAATGAATATTGTTTTTATGTAGTTTTAGTATTCTTAGTTGACAGTTAAAGTATTAGCTTGAATCAAGACAAAGCCCCCCTTAATTCTAGGTGAATTCGGGCTCCCAGGCACATGTTGGATATTGCAGTCTTCAAGCCAGGCTTCCAGAGAACAGCATTGACAATTGCCATAATTATTGGTCGTGCAAGAAATACACGATAAATAGTTATCAACTTGACAACCACCTTCATCACCACCACTTGAATTGCATTCACAATCCCAATTCCAACACAATCCTCCGCCTGTTACAATCGCAGTTGTACCGTCAAATGGAACAACCCAGTAGGAGCCTTGGCTTGGGGTTTTTAGGCTATTCCCTGAAACGGTGGCACCAACTTCATTGAAAATCGACGATTTAAGCGACGCATTAAATGGTATATTGTCGTAATGAACAATAGCATTGCCCGCAGTCTTGGTTATCGTAATCCGCACACATTGTGTTTCAGAGATTTTGGATTCATAAACTTTGGTTTGTGCAATAGAAATGTTTAAAAAAACTACTGCGAGGAAATACGTGAGATGAAATTTCATTGTAAATTAATATTAAATTTTTTGCTTACTCTATTCGCTTTTCAGCTAATGCGCCCGTACTCTATAATTTGGATTTTCCGGGAGACTCCATTTACATCCATCGGACAAAATCCATTCAATTAAAAACAACCTGTTTTGCTTTAACCAGAACAAATGACCCTTGAAAACTAGCAGCGCTGTCGCAACGTTTCAAGATTGTGGTGCAACCAACGTTGCAATTCCCAACACATGCATTTTCAGGTGACAAAGAGCATTGCCCTTCCCCTGGGCATACACAGCTTATACAATAATTACCTCCATTGGCTTGTAAAGCAGCGCCCTCCAAAACAGGAATCACCCAGTATGTTGCCCCATTTGTTGGAACCGAAAATTGGCCATTCACAATACCTACATCAGAAAAGTTTTGTACTTTAGAGGGGGTACTTAGGTTAAATGGCAAATTTTGGCGACTTACATATGCAATTTCATTTTGGATGTTAATGGTCAGCCTTGTGCAATTGGTTGAGCCAGTTCGCAAATCTGCTACATATTGTTGTGCAGATGCAGCCATTGAACTTAAAATAGCAAGTGAGAAAATAAAATAGGTTTTCATAATTAATAAATGATTTTTGTGCCTACTCTAACGCTTTCAGCTAATGCGCCCGTACTCTATAAATTGGATTTTCTGGGAGCCTCCATTTCTTATTGCACCAGTATCCTAATCAATTGAAAATGACCTGACTTGCCTTTATAATTGCAAATGCTCCTTCTAATGATACTGCACCATCACAAGGCCTGGTAACTGCTTTACAGCCACCGCAACTTCCACCACAAATATTGTTTACTTTGAGGTTACAGCTTGGGGTTTCCCCTCCTTGGCCTTGGCAGAAACAATCTATACAATAATTCCCACCATTTGATTGAAGTGCTGATGTACCTTGAAATGGGACAAGCCAGTAAGTAATGCCATCGTTCGGGATAGTAAATCGACCATTCACGATTCCCACGTTCGCAAAATCACTTATTCCTGCGAGTGTAATGCCCGCACTGAGGTTTAGCTCCTGTCTAGTGATAGAAGCAACCCCATTTTGAATCTGAACCGTCATTTTTGAATAGGTGTTCGGCCCCGTTTGTGTATTGGCAGTAAATGTTTGGGATAGGCCATAAAATGAACTAACCATACAAATCATCAGAAACAATGCTGATTTCATAAATTATTCTTTTATTTTAATAGTCTCCTACTCTGTTCGCTTTTCGGATTTCGCGGTTTTCAGTCAAACTGAACTGGCTAATGGGGATAAAGCCCTTTATCTCAAATACACTAAAAGCATTAAAAAGAGGCTGGGTGACTACTGAATATGCTTATAAATAGAATTCATTTGTCACCCAACCCAATATTTATGATTTAATAAATATATTAATTTGAAGCAAAGTTTTTCAACAACTCGGTTTTAAGCTGAGTTGGGGTAGTCAAGGATGCCGATGTTTCGGTAATAGAGTGGACACAGCAACCTGTTTGACAGCATTTGCATCCTTTGATTACCCCGTTAACTTTATCAAATTGGCAGCAGGAGCAATAAGTAATTACCCCCCAAGTGCCATCAGAACAGGTTCCAGTGCAAGTATGGGTGGTAGTTGGGCCACCAGTTAAGTTTTGAGGTTGACCATTCCCATCTATAACTACCAAGGGTGTGGATAAAAGTACCGGGGCAGTTCCCTGCTTAAATTGGACCTCCAGAGAATACTTGCCTGCTTCAAACACAATCTTGGAAGATTGGACAGTAATATCACTGCGCAAGGTTTGAAGGAGGTTAGAGGTGCCTGCATTTATTACCTGGGTGGTTGCATCTGAATATTGCCCAACCACAAAGCCTGGATACATCTCAAAAGCCAATTGAACCGGTACGGGGTCAGCGATAAGAATATTTGCTTCTGCATCAGAAACAGGGTAAGTAGTGACCGGTGTAGCGCCCACAAAAGAGGCAAGCGCAACCCAAAACATGTTCAATAAAAGGAAAGATTTTTGTGTGATAAGTTTCATACTGTATAACTATTTATCGCCTACTCTTTTCACGGCTTTTCAGCATCCGCCGTACCAGAAGTGTGCAGTCTGATCGCTGCGGCCTCGCTTTTTTTGGTGGAAAGGCCTTACACCACCGCCTACTCGTTTGTCATGGCTTTTCGGCTACCGCCAGTTTAAAAAAGAGCGCTAAGGCGCCGTAATAACATTTGTGATGGAGCGTACCGCCCTCATTCGCTGGGCATATTGCATACCGCGCAGCCCAGCAAATGCGGGTGTTTCATTTGGCTACTTTTAAGGTATCATGGCCATTCAGGGTGGTTGGCCTTGGGGGTTTATGGGCGTATTCGTTGGACGGTAATATTGGAAGATCTCTGAAGGCCTCATAGTTTGTGTTATTTATTGGACAAGGGTATTGGCGTACTCGCAGCGTTTAAGTGGGAGCAACTTAATCAAAGACCACCCGGACGGTTTGACCCGTTTTGAGCATGGGATAGAATCCCGCCTGGATGGTCCGAACCGTATCTTTTGCCTGGATGGTCCTTAATACACTGCCAGGGATGGTAAAATCGGACTCCACTTGAAACAAATCTGTGCTAAATTGACTGGAAATCAAGGCGTTGGACAGGTCCGCATACTTGAACTCAAGAAAGAGCGCCCCCTCCGGGTCAAAACCCAGGCTAGCCCTAGATTCAGTGGCCGCAGGGGCCTGCCCGCTTTGCAGGCTCATGCTACAGATTCCCCTGCCGTCGCAGGTGCCAGTCCTGCCAATGCCAACGTGGGTGTCCGCGATGGTTTCAGTATTTGCTTGCCAATCATTCCAGGCAAACAGTAAAAACAGGAGCGGCGAGAGTGCAAATACTTTTTTCATGTTTATTTATTTTAGTGGGTTAGAATCCGTAGTGCTTATTTGTTGAGACAAAGGTGCAGCCCTCCCTCCCCGGTGGAAAAGGACAGTTTTGGAAGAAATTTCTCAAGCAGTATGGGCAGCAGAGGGAAAGGGCTAAAAAGGCAAAAGCCAGCACTTGGCTGGCTTTTGTGGTGTTTTGGGGTCAAAAACAATCTTTTTTCAAGCAAAAAAGCTGGACAGCTTTGGGTTATTTTTCCACTTTTAGCCTTTTACCGGCTCGAAAAAAGGTTTTCTATCGGCCATATTTCAGTCCTTCCGCCTTTTCGATGAGCCAGGCGCGCTCTCCAATCTGTTTTTTCTCCTCAATCCTTTTGAGGATTTTTTCTGACCGAGCTTTATCCTTTGGGGGTGATTGACTGAGTTGGTTGAGGATGTAGATAAAATTCAGGTTCATGGTTCGCAGGTTTTCTGCGATGGACTTGGGGGCGGTCCGTTCGATGTACTTCCGGAAGGAATCCATTTTGTAAATTAAAAGGTCTGAATCCAACTCATAGTATGCCTTCAACTCCAGGCGGCGAGT
>JALHPW010000335.1 GCA_022842255.1 Saprospiraceae bacterium
CCTCCGGCCGCTCGTCAATCAGCAGCACGATCACGTAACACTCTGGGTGATTTTTCGTGATGGCGTTTGCGATGTCCTTGAGCAAGAAGGTTTTACCCGTCTTGGGTTGCGCCACGATGAGTCCGCGTTGGCCTTTACCGATGGGGGTAAACAGGTCGATGATCCGGTTGCCAAAATCTCGTCCCGTTGGGCTGGTGAGCAGGGTAAATTTGGAGGTTGGGAACAATGGCGTGAGGTAATCAAAAGGAACGCGGTCGCGCACATCCTTTGGGTCAAGGCCATTGATTTTTGCCACCTTCAACAGGGCAAAGTATTTCTCCCCTTCTTTTGGCGGACGGATGGCACCGCGCACGGTATCGCCCGTTTTCAGACCAAAAAGCTTGATTTGTGAAGGGGAAACGTAAATATCGTCTGGACTGGTTTGGTAGTTATAGTCAGGCGAACGCAGGAAACCATATCCATCCGGCATCATTTCCAGGGTTCCAAGGCCCTCCACGATACCATCCAGTTCTACGTCGAACCGTTCGCGGTGAACGGTGGGCGGCATAACTTCTGCGGGCTCTTGCGGTGCCACAACGGGCCTCGTTTGTTCTGGAGCTCCGGGTTCGGGTTGTCCTGCAAGCGGAGCAAAAGGACGGTGCATGGGAACTACCTCGTCTTCGTCTTCGTTTGCATTAGCGGGCGCTACGTATTCTTCCTCCAGGTTTTGGAGTTTGGCAGCGTCGGAGTCAAAAAGACCAGGCTGACCAGGGCGTTGTTGTGGGTTGTCGCGGCGACGATCTTCCCATTCCCGTTGGCGGCGGTCGCGGCGGTCTTCCCAGCGGTCGCGGTTCCGGCCTTGGCCTTCAGGGCGTTGTTGGCCTTGTTCGCGACGGTTGCCGGGTCCGTCATTAGGGAGCGGGCGGTTTTGGTCGCGGTTTCCGGGACGGTCGTTTCGATTGTCGCGGCGTTGGTTTTGGTCGCGGTTTCCTTCCATGGCCGGACGGTTCTCGCGGTTTTGTTCCGGAGCTGGCGGGCGGTTTTGCTCGCGTTCACGGTTTTGCTCGGGGGCTGGTGGGCGGTTTTGGTCGCGTACGGGCCGGTTTTCCGGCATTGCGGGGCGTTCGCGGCGGACCGGGATGGCTTTGGCAGGTGCTTTGGGAGCGGGTGGTGGCTCTGGTGCAGGTGCTGCGGGTGGCGTTTCGACTTCGTCGTCGTCGGCCGATTTGACTTTGCGGGCTCGGCGACCAGTCTGCGGGTTGGGTTCTTCCACGATGGGCACCACGCGGTTGGTTGCGGTTTTTTCCGCAAGTGCCTGTTCGTCCAGGATTTTATAGATCAAATCCTGTTTGGAAAATTTGGCGATGCCTTTTACGCCTAGTTTTTGGGCGATTTCTTTGAGTTCGGTTACCAGCTTGTCGTTAAGCTGCAAAATGTCGTACATGAGTGGGGATGAAAGAATGTTAAAATTGAAGTCGGCGCGGCTCGATGCCGGAGCGTTGGCGTTCGTGCGTTTCGCGCGCGGTGGTGGGAATGTGATTGCGTAATCTATGCCTGTGCATCGTCCGGAAAATCCGGACACAGCACGACACGGTGTTTAAAAGAGAAATGTTAGACAAAGGTTGTTTGCAAAAAAACATTTTGCCGGGAAGGGCAAAAAGATTGGTTGGTCGGGAATATTGCGTGTTTGAAAATGGTCGGGAGTGCATTAAAAAGCCTCCATGCCTCCAATACTAGGCGATTCGAACTAACTGCAACAGCAAGGGAAATGTGAATGGGGTGGACGCCAACAAAGACAATCTATTGGCATCAAAACTTGTATTGAACGCTGCAAAGATAAGCCTGTTTTTAAATTCGCCCTATCTTGTGGCGATTTTTTCGGCTTTCGCCAAAAATTTACAAAAAACAGGATTTTACACTACCCCCAAATCGCCCAATTTGTCAGCAAGATACCCACAATTTTACCTATAAACAAATTTACAGCAAAAAGGATGCTCCAACTTAAAGTTATCCGCGACGAAAAGAACCGAATCCTCGCCGGTCTGCGCAAACGCAACTGGACGGCGGCCCAAATAAAGGTCATCGACCAGATTTTGAAGACGGATGATGCACGCCGCGCCACCCAAAAAGACCTCGACGATGCCTTGGGTGAAGGCAACCGCCTGGCCAAACAAATTGGCGCGCTCATGGGGCAAGGCAAAAAAGAGGAAGCCGAAGCCTTGAAAACCCAGGTTGCCGCACTCAAGGTGAAAAGCAAGGAACTGGAAGAGCGCATGGATTCGCTCAAAAACCAGCTCGATGAAATGCTTTACACCGTGCCCAATTGCCCGCACAAAAGCGTTCCAAAAGGCAAAACTCCGGAGGACAACAAGGTGGCCAAAGACTGGACCAAGCCCTTCCCTACCCTGCCCGAGGATGCCATGCCGCACTGGGAGCTGGCCAAAAAATACAATATTTTCGACCTCGAACTCGGCGTAAAACTCACCGGCGCCGGTTTTCCGGTCTATCGTGGAAAAGGGGCACGGCTCCAACGCGCACTCATCCAATTCTTTCTGGATGAAGCCGTGAAAGCCGGCTATGAGGAAATCCAGCCGCCCCTGCTCGTTAATGAAGACTCTGCACGGGGCACCGGACAATTACCCGATAAGGAAGGACAGATGTACCATTGCACGATCGACAACCTGTACCTCATCCCAACGGCGGAGGTGCCTGTGACCAATATCGTTCGCGATGAAATCCTGCCGCTCAAAGACCTACCCGTTCGCATGACGGCGTATACGCCTTGTTTCCGCCGTGAAGCAGGTTCGTATGGGGCGCATGTGCGTGGGCTGAACCGGGTACACCAGTTCGACAAGGTAGAAATCGTGCGTGTAGAACACCCGGAACAATCGTACAAAGCCTTGCAGGGCATGGTACGCCACGTGGAGGGCATCATGCGCAAACTCGAATTACCCTACCGGATTTTATTGTTATGTGGCGGCGACATGGGTTTTGCTTCCGCCAAAACTTATGATTTCGAAGTGTGGTCGGCGGCGCAAAAACGTTGGTTGGAAGTGAGTTCGGTGTCTTGCTTCGAAACCTTCCAAAGCAACCGCCTCAAGCTCCGTTTCCGCGACGAAAATGGTAAAACCGAACTGGCGCACACGCTCAATGGCTCTGCCATGGCCCTCGCACGTATCGTGGCTGCCTTGTTGGAAAACAACCAGACGCCGGAGGGGATCAAATTGCCCAAGGCCCTGTGGAAATATACTGGATTTAAGGTGATTGATTGAGGTTTTTCAGCCAAGAAAATCAAATCGGGCTGTCACAGTGATGTGGCAGCCCGATTTTTTAGTTCCTTTTTAAAACAAACCGCTCCTCAAGCGGTGCCTGTGAGGCAGGAGCATTGAATTGACGCAGTTCAAGTAGGGTATCACTGACCGCATGAATCTGGAAATTAAAAAATAGAAAATCTGGGTCTATTTCTACATATATTTCTGTGTCGTTGTTCCGTAATTCCCATGTCCCGGGAATAATAGCAACCGAATCCACATCGGTATCGCAATAGTCCAATTCATCACGGAGTTCAAATTTTTTATTCGATGTGAATTTCCAACCATCCCCAAATTGGCAGGGAAGTGAGGCATCGGTAAAAACACCGTCACCGTCGTCATCCGTAAGGTATGCTGTCTGATACCATGTGCCATCAAGGAGGATTTGCTCTACTTGTGAGGTGCTGTCTTTTTTACAGAATGCGCAAAGGATAAAAAGGATGGGCAGAAACTGATGTATATTCTTCATTGTCAAAGGATTTAGAGGTGTGAAATTATCGAACAATGGATAGATTGGCTTGGATGGGGGTAAGGTCTGAAGCGGTAGCCCGGACTTGATATACTCCATTGGGCAAAGATGCCACATTGAAATACTGCCCATTGGAGTAGAGATAAGTATCCATCAGGGTGGTTGTTCCTCCACTCGACGGGTAAAACCGAATTCGTACGCCATTGGGGTCGGTGGACACAAAATCCTGTGCCTGGTTTTGGGCTATGCGTATCGAGATTTGGTTGTTGGCCGGGTTCGGGGTGATTATGATTTGACGCTCTTGCCCTTGGGGACAGGGAGTGCAATCAACAACCGCAGTCCTAGTAATGTCACCACATTCCGTATGGATTTGTAAGGTGAGCGTAACGGTCCCGCATGGATGGTGAGGCGGCGGAACAACATCCCCAAAATTGAAAAAGCGTCCAGTTTCGGAGCTACTCCAGCCATTTGTATTATTGACAGCAGTCCATGTGAATGCACTTTCGGGAAGTGGAATCTCGGGAGCGCCAATGGGTCGGATAGCTTCTGCGTTGTAGGAGATTAGGCAAGGGTCCACATCGAGGTCAATCAGGTAGTGAGGCAATTCGCTGATGATGGGCTTACGGTAGGTAAGATTGCAGATGTCTGCAATGGTTATATTGCGAGGAGGCACATATACAATTCCCTGACCATTAGACATATAATATCCTTCTGTTTGTTGGGCATTTCCATTGTAATACTGTTGTTTTTGTATTGCTTCCTGAAAAGACACATCGATATAAGAAGGCGTTTTGGCCGTCAAAATTATTGCCGATGTAGGGTTGTCAGTAGTACTTAAAAGGCTAATATTATCACTACTCTCCCAGACAATCGCTTGCAAGGTCGAAGGTGGATTATAAGATGATTGCAACGTATAAATACCCGTTTGTCCAGGACACAGTACAGTTGGCCCCTCTATTTTGTCTTCTCCCAACAAATGCCCATTTGAAGTAGGTTCTGGCCTATCAGGGTTGTAGTACGGAGTCTGTTCCTCAGGGAAGCACAGCATATACGTGTTGTAAAGTGCCATAAAATCCAACCCATTGTATTGGCGTGGCTGCCGTTCATTCCAAGCCGCTTGGTTTGGTGGTGGGTAGCCATAACCTTCCCAACGCTGGCCAATCCAGTCGGGGGTGTTGGCACAGTTAAACTCAGGCCAATTTTCAGGTTGACCATCATATCCAACTGGTTTAAAACATACCCCTTCACAAGGTGCAGAACAGAGCATTTCTTCGAACATGGCCTTAAGATCAGCATTGGCTTCACCATCCATAATATCGGGTTCTTGTGGATGAAGCAAGTCATTCATGAGCAATAAGATTTCCATTTTATCCTCAACGCATGCATTGATGATTTTTTGCTTGGCATTTGCTGACCCATAGGTACCAATATCAAACCCCACACTCATGGCTTGTGCGAAGAATGCACGCCTTCCATTTTTTCTGCCCCATTTAAATCGATCAAATGAACCTACATGATGGTCATCGTCACCTTCATTAATGTAATTATGCATATATTCCAACCCTGCATAGGTCCATTGAAGGTTGCCGCCGGCACATTCACCAAACTTTACTGGCTTGTAGCAACAATCATCGTCTGAGGAGCCTGGCCAAAATATATGCCTGGTCGCATTTTGTGGAAGTTTTACCAATCCATTCGAAATTTCCTGAACGATTTCAAATGGATTATACACCGTCCCATTACAGGTTATTACGGTTGCCGTGGGTGGAATATACCGTTTCACCATGGCCAAACCCGTCATAATGGAATAAATTTGATCCTGACTTAAAAAATTAGTAAATTTTTCGTTGTAACAGGTCGGACTAAAATTTGTTGTACATGGTGGTGATTGTGACATTGCAAATGCATTGCCCACTAAATCAATATTCCATTTGTCTTCCGAGGGGTCGTGAAGTGCTTCTTGCTCTTGCACAGCATCTTCCCGTATGAAGAACCCGGAATATCCGGTCAGATTAGGCGGCCAAGGACAATTGGTTTTACAGGGTATGTCAAAATTCCATTTCCCATCTGAACCAACAGGCCATCCTCCTTTGCACTGATTATTATGGTATTTTTCAGCACATAGACAGGCATCTTCCGTATAGTGATGGTTGGCAACCCAAATATCACAATTCTCAACTTCAAAGCCTGCGGTAATCTCGTCATACCGATCCTTCACGAGGCAGTTTGCCGTAATATCCAAACGACGG
>JALHPW010000336.1 GCA_022842255.1 Saprospiraceae bacterium
TTGCTTTTCAGAATTTCACCGTGCTTACCGATCCGAGTATCTATGAGCACTCCACCATCGACAACAGTGAGGTGACCGGTCGGCGGGTATCGCCAGAACAAGACTATATCACCTTGTTCGACTTTTCAGCCAAATGGGATCCCGTGCCGACCATGTTGACCCAATGCCATACGCGTACCGTAAAAGGGTTTATGGGCCAAGCAACGGCGTTCAATAAAAAATTCATCAAGCCCAATGTGCTCATCATGGGCGAAAACAAGCCCGCCAATGAGGCCCGATACATCCATAATGCGTATGGAAAGGGTTTCTGGACCTTTTATGGTGGCCACGACCCGGAAGACTATCGGCACTATGTTGGTGACCCGCCCACAGACTTGAACCTGCACCCGAATTCACCGGGTTTTCGCTTGATTTTGAACAATATTTTGTTCCCGGCGGCTAAGAAAAAGCACCAGAAGACTTGATACTATTAAGTAGTAGCGAGGCTGTCTCAAAGGTTGATTTGGTTGATAAAGTTTATGGGGTTTATTTTTTGCACACTAAAAAGTGGACAATTCCTGCTTTTTGAGTGCAATTATCAACCTTCATCAACTGTATAAACTCGATATAAACCTTTTGAGACAGCCTTGCTTGTTCAGTCCTTTCGGCTTTCAGCCAATTCCCGAATCAACCCCGGGTCATATTCAATAGCGTTTCCCACCACCACCACATCTGCGCCGGCGCGGAAATTAGCGGCAGCTTTTTCAGGCGTTCGGATGCCGCCGCCGACTATGAGCGGTACGGAAAGGGTGCCGCTTACGGCTTCAATCATGTTTTCCGAAACGGGATTCAGCGCTCCGGAGCCAGCTTCCAAATAAATGGTTTTTAAGCCCAACATCTCGCCTGCAAGCGCGGTGCAAACTGCTATGTCATTTTTGCCTGCAGGGATGGGGTAGGTGTTCGACATGTATTGCACGGAAGTTTGCACCCCGCCATCCACGAGGATATAGCCGGTGGAAATGATTTCCAAGGGCGACATTTTCAGGTACGGTGCGGCTACCACGTGTTGGCCGATGAGCAGTTCCGGGTTACGGCCGCTGATGAGCGAGAGAAACAGCAGTCCGTCGGCTTTGTAGCTGAGCTGAAACGAGCTGCCTGGAAACAGCAAAAGCGGGATGTTGCAGCGCTCACGAAGTTCGGAAAGCAGGGGGTCGAGCATGGAATTGACGACCAAGCTCCCTCCGATGAAAAAATAATCCACCCCACATTCAATGGCCAGTTCGAGCGCGCGCTCCATTTTTTGGAGTCGGAGTTTATCGGGGTCGAAGAGGATGGCAAGCCGTTTTTCGCCGCGTTGTTTGGCTGCCAGGAGGTTTGGGTAAAGTTGATTGTTGATTGTTGAGTGGTGATGGGCGATGGGTTGCTCCTCCATTTTTATAATTTCTTCAAAGCTAATGCTGCGGCGTCCTTGGCTTTTGCGAGGTTGTCGTGAGGGGTATCGCTGACTTCAAGGGCGATATTGACTACAAATTGTCCTTTTCGGACGAGTAGGGTGACGGTGCTGGTGCTCCACAAGGCATCCTCCCCGAGTCCGGGCACGTCTTCTTCATAGGTAGTACGGCGGTCGCGGCGCAGGTTTTGGATTTGTTGTTTGGCGTGTTCTTCGGAAGTGTAGTCAAACAGTTGTACCACCAGTCGGTTTTGTGGGTTGAGCCAGCTAGCGCCTTCCTTTTCGTTGTTGGTTTCGCGTTCTTTCCAGTCTGGTTTGTTCCAGGTGCGGAGGCAAAAAGCCTGGTTGGGGAGTTGGCGTGCGTTCAGGGTGGCTTCTTTTCCATTGAAGGCAAAAAGTGTTTCCACCTCAGCATCGCTGATGAGTTCGCAGCCGTGATTTTTCCAGCCCTCGGCTTTGTATTTTGCCCATTGTGCAAGTTCTGCGGCATTGGCAACGGCCTCTTTGGGCGGTTCTTGGGCACAAGAGAATAAGAGGAGGCAAACTAGGGTGGAAAATACGGTAGAGCGAATCATGGGAAAGCGTTTGGCCGCCAAAGGTCTGAAAAACGCCGTTTTTTTAATCGTTTTTTCCAAAAATGACGAGCAAGTAAATTTATATCGGTCATTTACAAATTCAAATTCGCCTTGTATCGAAATGGATGAACCTATGCAAACCCATGATTTTACCTTTCGAAATCATTCGGTCGCAGAACAGCTTGAAAGTGAAAGTGCTTGCGCGTGAAAAAATTTCGCACATTTGCCCTGTTCAACCGAATCAATAAACATCCTTTCACACACACACGAATTGTATGGCAGAGAACACCAACACCTCTACACCCAAAGGCAAATTCCCCAGCAGTATCCCGTATATTGTTGGAAATGAAGCTGCGGAAAGGTTCAACTATTATGGCATGACGGCCATTTTGACCACCTTTCTGATCCACCAGTTTTACAATCCGACCAACGACCCTGCTCTTGAGCAGGTGGCAAACGCCACGGCAAACGCCAAAAACCACGACTTCAAAGCCATGGTTTATTTGTTGCCGATGTTTGGCGGGATGATTGCCGACTGGTTCTGGGGCAAGTACAAAACCATCATGCGACTGTCGTTGGTGTATGCCTTCGGTAGTGCGATGGTGGCACTTTCTGTGGACAACGAATTTTTGTTTACCACCTCGTTGATGTTTATCGCGATGGGGGCCGGGGGGATTAAGCCCTGCGTTTCCGCCAACGTGGGCGACCAGTTTGACTCCAGCAATTCGCACCTGATATCCAAAGCCTTTGATGCGTTTTACTTTTCCATCAATGCGGGTTCGATGTTGTCTATTTTGCTGATTCCTTACCTGAACAAGCACTACGGACCGATGGTGGCTTTTGGCGTACCGGCCATTGCCATGCTGATTGCAGTGTTCTTTTTCTGGCTGGGTCGGAGTAAATACCGCCGCATCCCGCCACCGAAGTTTGACCCCAACAAATTGGTCATCTTTTTGACGGCCTTTGTCTCCTTGGTAGCAAGTTATCTTTATTGGGATACGATTCCAACCTTGATCAAACAAACGGTTGAACGCGGGGGGACTTCCTCTTTGGCAGCACTTTATCCGTTCTGGGACGCAAAGGAAATTTCCACCTCCGGCACGGGTACCGTATTGATTTGGTGGTTGGTTTTGGTCGTTATTTTGACCTTTATCTTTAAAAAGCAGTGGTTTGCTAAACCTGGCAACTTCGTTGGCATCAACTTTTTTGCGCTCACCAATGGCGGGTTCTCCGCGGCTGCTAAGGAATACGGAGATGAAACGGTAGAAGGCATCAAATCGGTTTGGCGCGTGTTGTCGGTCTTCATTTTTGTACCCGTGTTCTGGGCTCTATGGGACCAAAGCCAATCCGAGTGGGTGGTACAAGCTACCCGGATGGACTTGAAATGGCTGGGTATCAACTGGCAGGCAGAACAGATTTCATTCGTGAACGCGGCGTTCATTTTGGCATTCATTCCATTGTTCTCCTTTGGCGTGTACCCGCTCCTGAATATGATAGGGATTAAGGTTACCCCGCTTCGCAAAATCGGAGCGGGACTTGTGCTCACCGGCCTGTCTTTTGTGCTTATTTCCATGATTCAGGGCTGGATTGACCCCCAAATGGCGGGTATAAACGCCTTTATGGATACCATGAACGCATTGCCGGAGACTGATAAGGCCAACATGGTGCAACAGTGGATGAGTGCAAACCCGGGCAGTACCATCGATTTCAAAAAACTGCTCGAAACAGATTTGCTTCAAAATTACCTTCGTGAAAATGGTGGTATCAATATCTCCTGGCAGATTCTGGCTTTTGTCATCCTGACTGCGGGCGAGGTTTTGATTTCCATTACCTGCCTTGAATATGCCTACACCCAATCGCCGCCTTCCATGAAATCAACCATCATGGCGTGCTACCTGTTGAGTGTTACTCTGGGCAACGTATTGGTTTCTGTGATTCAGACCAACATCAAAAACGGAGGGTTTTTCGCACAATTTCACGGCGCGGGCTTCTTTTGGCTGTTCACAGGCATTTGTTTCGCCACTGCGGTCATCTTCATGTTTGTATCGCCGTTCATCAAAGAGCGTTCGTACATCGTGAGCGACAATGATTAAATGATAAATGTGGTCAATAATTTTAATGTGGTCAATGAGTTTAATGTGGTCAATGTGAGCACATTATCAAATTGACCACATTGACCACATTAAAAAATTAATCACATTTATCAAAGCACCCCACTCGCGCCAGTCGCTTGTGGGGTGCTTTTGTAAACGGCCAATAAACCCTGCCTGCCAGCAGTCAACCAATCACCAGTCAACCAATCACCAGTCACCAGTCAACCAATAACCATTAACCACTCCACATGATTCGAATTATAGACTGGCAACCCGCCTACCAGGACGCCTGGAAAAACCTCAATATTGCCTGGATTTCAAAGGATTACGAAGTTGAGCAAGTGGATTTGGATACCCTTGATTATCCAGAGAAATACTTCATCAACGGGGGCGGGGCGGTCCTGCTCGCACAACGAGCGGATACAGGCGAGATTGTCGGCACGGTAGCACTCCAACCTTTTGGCAACGGGGTGCTCGAACTGGCCAAAATGACCGTTGCCGAAAACGCCCGCGGATTAAAGATAGGCGAACTCCTGGGCATTGCCGCGCTCGAACGGGCGCGGCAATTGGGGGCCAAACGGGTTTTCCTGCTTTCCAATGCCAGTAAAGCCTATCAGGCCATCAATTTGTATTTCAAACTCGGTTTCCGATGCGTGGCCCTCGAAAGCAATGAATTCAAACGGGCCAATATTCAGATGGAGATTGCGGTGTGATGGTGGACGGTGGACGGTGCACGGTACAAGGTTTACGGTCCACGGTATACCGTGCACCGTCCACCGTGTACCGTGTACCGTCCACCGTAAACCATGTACCGTAAAATACCAGCTCAGCCGCCAAACCTCCCGGTTCGGCGGCTTTTTTTTGGTAACAGAACCGGCCTGAATCGATGTTTGTGTCGTGATAAAAAACAACGACATGAATATCAAGAAGATTCTTCCCGCCGTAATCCTCGTTTTGGCAGCCGCTGCGCTCTCCGCGCAAGATCTCGTGGAGGCAAAGCGGCTCGCCGAAGCGGGCCAGCACTCGGCTGCTGAAAAAATATACAATGCCGCATTGTCTAAAAACCCGGACGATATCGAAGCGCTGCTCGGCGCTGGGTACAACTACTCCTGGGCGGGGCAATCCGAACAGGCTACCTCCAAGTTCGATCAGGTGTTGGCACTCGACCCCAACAACATTGCTGCGCTGGTGGGCAAAGGCTACAATTTTGCCTGGTCGAAACAGTATTCCGCAGCCAAGTCTCCTTTTTTGGCGCTGGAAAAACTTCAGCCAGGTAGCGCCGAAGCCCGCAAAGGGCTTGGATACGTCAACCTCTGGCAGGGCAATGGCACTGTGGCCATCGACTATTTTGAAAAATTGGTGCTCGACTATCCGCGCGACATTGAGTACTATATAGCCCTGGCACAATCCTATCTGCTTGAAAATCAGTTGAAAAATGCACGTATAGCCCTGCGCTCGGCTTTAAAACTTGACTCCACCAGTCGGGTAGCCAGTCAACTCCTACAAAGTACATACGGCATTGCCGCCCCCCTCGAACTGGATGTGTGGGTGGGCTACTCCCAGGCCAACAACATGGATGCGTTCAATATCCGCACGGTGCAACTCACCGGCCAGGTGAACAAAAAACTTCGCATGTTCCTGAAGTACGACAATTCGCTCTCGCTCGACCTTTCCTCGCTCGTGCGGGCCGAACAAGGTGCGCAGGCGTTTTCTGCGGGGGCCATTTTACCCTTGAGTAAGGTGCTGACCAGCAAGTTTGAATACGGAACCCGCATATTACCTGAAGGAATTACGCAACAGGTATTTAGTACCGAACAGGTTGTTTTTGTGTCCAAACACTTGAGCCTCAAAGGCGGTGGTTTTTTAGGGGTAAGCAACAAACTCAGCAACGAATGGCTCGCCTACG
>JALHPW010000337.1 GCA_022842255.1 Saprospiraceae bacterium
GAGGAGGTGTTCAAACTCTTCGCCCCAGAATTGCAAATGGGTTTTTTGAAATTCTTGAAAGGCACGCCCGTTCGCGAAAAATACGAGCAGCACGGTTTTGTTTTCGACCCAGAGCCGCCCTATCAAATCATTGAAAGCAACTACCTCTCCCGCCAAGAACTGGCCCGTTTGGAGGTAGTGGAACATGCGCTGGAGATTTACTGGAACAAGCCCCGTATCCCACGCACCTTGAAGTATGTGACTGCCCAATACAGCATTTTTGATTTCTTGCTCGGTCTCGGCGAATGTTTTGGCGAGCGGCACGATTTTCACCAATACACCCTGCCTGACGTGTACGAGCGCATCCTGTTTTATGCAAAAAACAACTACGCAGACGACTCCATTTTGCTCGAACTCATTGAAATAGACTTCTGCCTGTATCAAAAAGACCGGCCCCGACCGCTGCACCTGGCAGAAATCGGGGCCGATGAAAAAGAATCGCTCCTAGCATTGCTTGATTCCAATTTCAGAAAATCAGAATCAGGCAAAGTCCGGTTTTTAGCCCTGCCAATCCATTTCGATTTTGAGGTTTTTGAAAACGAAAATCGAATCGAACCCAGCACCTCCAGTTTGCTCATTCGATACGACGGCACCAGCCGGGGCGAGGCGATTTCCTTTTCTACTGTGCTGGAAACCTTGTAAATGGTTTATAGGGTTTATAGGGTTGATACTTGCACTCAATAAAGTAGGAATTGTCCACATCCAGGGTGCAAGCATAAACCCTATAAACCCTATAAACCTTTATCAACCCTATTTTCCTACTTCTTCCGCTTAGAACTCCCAGGCACCGGGTACCGAGCAGCATAGGCCCTAGCTTTAGGAACCAAAGACTTTAATTTATCACTGCGTTTGGAAGGGTCGGGGTGGGTGCTGAGAAATTCTGGCGGACGGCTACCTCCACCTTTATTCATCCGGGCCCAGAAAGGAGCCGCTTCGGCAGGATTGTAGCCCGCCATTGCCATCAGGTAAAGTCCAATCTCGTCGGCTTCCGATTCGTGTTTACGGCTAAAAGGCAACAAAACGCCCATTTGGGTAGTGGCGCCTGCGGCCTGCATAATAAGGTTCCGCGTTTGTGCGGGCTTTTGCGACATAGCCAAGCCAAGGTCGAGGGTGGTAAGGCCGAGCTGTGCCACAAGTCCCTGACTTACCCGTTCGTTGCCGTGATTGGCCAGGGCATGGGCGATTTCGTGCCCCATTACCACTGCCAGCGCGTCTTCGTTTTGGGTCACTTTCAGGATACCAGTGTAGACCACCACTTTGCCGCCCGGCATACAGAAGGCATTGACCGTTGGGTCGTCTACCACGTTGAATTCCCAGGCAAAATCCTTGAGGTCTTTTTGAAGTCCTTTGGAGCGGTAGTAAACCTCGGTGGCGGCTTTGATGTCATTGCCGACGCGGCGTACGAGTTCAACGTCTTTACCCGAGGTCATGGGTTTGTTTTCACTGAGAAATTGCCGATACTCGGCAAGGCTCATCTGGTTGAGTTGTGAATTTGGAATCAGGTTCAGGGATTTCCGTCCGGTAAAAACTGTTTTTTGACAAGCGAAAATGACGGTCAAAAATAAAAGGACGATCAGGCTTTTTTTCCACATAAGATTTGAGTTTTGATTGTTGAAGAAAGTGGCACGAATTTCATTTCATGCAAAACAAACGGCAAAACGACCGTACTGTCACTTGTTTAAGCTGATTTTATCAAAAAAGTAACGAAAAGAGCGGGCGCCTTTTGCAGCGCATTTCCCCAAATTTAAGAGATTTGAACGAGGATTCAACTATTTCAACTTGTTTTTGTTTAAGCCACAAATTTTTTAAAGCATGAAAAAACTCTTTTTCCTAACAATTCTCCTTGCAGCATTCGGTGTTGCAAACGCCCAAATCAAAACCCCAGCCCCGAGCCCCGTCGGCAAAATCAGCCAAGAAGTAGGCCTCATCAAAGTGGATGTGGAATATTCCCGTCCAAGTGCCAAAGGCCGTAAGGTTTTCGGCGATTTGGTGCCTTTTGGTGAATTGTGGCGCACCGGTGCAAATGCAAGCACCAAAGTAACCGTGTCTGACGACGCAAAAGTGGCCGGAATGCCTTTGCCAAAAGGTACCTATGCCCTCTATACCATCCCTGGCGAAAAGGAATGGACCGTCATTTTCTACAAAAACACCAGTTTTTGGGGTACCCCAGAGCCTAAAGACTTCAAAGAAGAAGATGTACAGGCCCGCGTGAAAGTGAACTCTATTCCGGTTCGCGATTTGGTAGAGACATTCTCGATCAATGTCAACAACTTGCGCAACAATGGCGCTGACCTTGAAATTGTTTGGGAATACACAAAAGTGGTGGTTCCAATCATGGTAGACACCGAAGCAAAAGTGCTGAAATCCATCGAAGCCACTATGGCTGGCCCTGCTGCCGGTGATTACAACGCTGCTGCCCGCTACTACTACGAAGAGAAAAAGGACATGGCGCAGGCCTTGGTTTGGGTGGACAAAGCCCTCGAAAAAGGTGGCGAAAAGTTCTGGATCCTTCGCCTGAAAGCGAATATCCTGGCTGAATTGGGTCGCTACAAGGACGCCATCATGGTGGCTGAAAAAAGCACCGAACTGGCCAAAAAAGAAGGCAACGAAGACTACCCGCGCATGAACGACAAGAGCATTGCGGAGTGGAGCAAGAAAAAGTAAGCGGAAGCTACCCACCTGACCTTTGCATAAAAAGGTGGCTGTTTCAAATATCAAACATGAGTCATCCCGGGTTGGGGTGGCTCATGTTTGTTTTTGGCCGTATTGCAGCCTCCATAATAGGCCGTCCGCCAAAACCACAAGCATTATTCTTCCCTCAAAAACGACGGAACCTGTGCCGCACGACGAGCCGGCAAAACGGACGCCAAAAAGCCGATGCCCAACACCGTAAGCGTCACTGGCAGGAAATCGGTTGCGCGCATGGCGATTGGATAACTTTCCACCAAAAAACCATCGGGAATGGTTACAATTCCTACATTCTTTTGGAGCAAGTAGAGTACAATGGCAAGCAATACCCCAATACCCATGCCCAAGAGTGTGAGCAAAAACCCTTCAAGCAGGAAAATACGACGCACCATCCCATCTGTGGCGCCCATACTTTTAAGCGTACTGATGTCGCGCTGCTTGTCAAGCACAATCATCCACAGGGCGCCTACCGTATTGAAGGCCATAAGCAGGAGCATGAGGCTGGTAATGGCAAAACCCATCCACTTTTCTAGTTGCATGACCTTGAAAAAAGCCTCATTTTGTTCGTACCGGTCTTTCATAATGAAACCCTCTCCCAGCAAAGCTTTGGCTTGGGTTTTCAACTCCGCCATGTTCGCCCCAGGTCGCCCTTTGATTTCCAACGCAGATACCGTACGCTCGGGCGCTTCGAGCAATTCGCGCACAAAACCGATATTGGTGAGCACATAATCGTTGTCGAATTCCTGCTGAATGGCAAAAGTGCCCACCGGACTGGCCAATCGGGTTTTGAAGGGCTTGTCCAACACCCCTGTTTGTTGCTCCGGCATGTACACCGTGACGGTTGCCAATGGGTTTTCTACGTTGACACTCAATTTATTACGCACCCCAGCACCCAGTACCAGGTAATTGCGTTCCCCATCTTGAAGCAGGTATTGCCCTTCCCGAAGCGTGGTATCTGAATCAATACCGTTCACTCGGGCAAAAAGGCTGTCCACCCCTTTCAACACGCCAAAATCCTGGGAGCCTTCATGTTCAAAAAAAGCAATTTCCTCGAGGGTCTCACTCACCACTTCCACGCCGGGCAAGGCACGCATCTGTACCAAAACAAAGCTGTCTACCTCAAAAGTCTTGCCTTTGGCGGGTGTAATCTTGAGTTCCGGGTTGAAATGACCAAACAGATTGGAAAGCAGGTCCTCAAAACCGTTGAATACCGAAAGCACCAGGATAAGCGCTGCCGTGCCAATGGCTACGCCCACCACCGAGATACCGGTAATAATGTTGATGGCGTTGGTACTGCGCTTGGCAAAAAGGTAGCGGCGCGAAATGAGGAGTGGAAGATTCATGTGGGGCAAAGATAGGAGGGAATTGGTTTATTGGTGATTGGTTAACTGGTGATTGGTTTGTTCACCCCAATTGGAATACTAGGAGCGAAGCCAACCAATCACCAGTTAACCAATCACCAATAAACCAATCACCCGAGCCGCCGCATCCGTTGGCGACATCCGTCCGGCCAACACCTCGGGTTCGAGTTCGGCAAGTTTTGCCTGCACGCCTGGATGTTTGAAAAACTTGGCTTTTAATCCGGCTTCCAAAGCATCTTCCAGCCAATATTGAGCTTGCTGACGGCGGTTTTCCTGAAAAAAACCGTTGTGCATTACATGGTCCTTGAATTCCTGAATACTTGCCCACAATTCAACGATACCGGTGTTTTCCAAAGCACTACAGGCCATCACGCGGGGTGTCCAGGCACTGGGTTTGGGCGGAAAAAGATGGGCAGCATTAAGGTAATGGGCCCGCGCCTGGTTTGCCAATTTGACCCGCTCCCCATCGGATTTGTTCACCACCAAAAGGTCGGCCATTTCCACGATACCGCGCTTAATACCCTGTAGTTCGTCGCCTGCACCGGGCAAAAGCAGTAAGAGAAATAAGTCGGTCATCCGTTGCGCAGCAATTTCGGATTGTCCAACCCCCACAGTTTCAACAATCACCGTGTCAAAACCGGCCGCCTCTACCAATAAAATAGCCTCCCGAGTCTTGCGCGCCACCCCACCCAACGAATCCCCTGATGGGGAAGGGCGGATAAATGCTTTTTCTGAGGCGGAAAGTCGTTCCATTCGGGTTTTATCGCCCAAAATACTGCCTCCGCTGATTGCACTTGAAGGGTCGATGGCCAGCACCGCAGGGCGTTTGCCTCCTTCTACCAGGTACATGCCCAAAGCCTCTATAAAGGTACTTTTCCCAACCCCTGGCGCCCCAGTAACGGCAATACGCAGGGCAGGAGCCTGACTGGCATCCGTTTGAAGCAACAGTTGTCGGATAATTTCCCTTGAAATCTCCTGATGGTCTTCCCGGGCGCTTTCCGCCAGCGTAATAGCCTGGCCTAACAACACCCGGTCGGAGGCACGGATGCCCTGCACAAATTGTTCTAGACTTGGGAGCGAACGACGCATGGCACAAAGGTACTGTTGGCTTTTGACTGTTGGCCATTGACTTTTGGGGGCCGAGCTATAAACCGCTCGGTTAAACTTATTTAACTGCTCATCAAATAGTTATTTAACATTTATTCAAAATATTGAAAATCAATGTTTTTATTCTTAACCTATTTCCATTTTACACGCCCTGAAGGTTAAACTAAGTTAAGCCCACCCTACCGCGTTCCCTGCCTATTGCAGCACTGGGTTTTGCGACGAAACCTTGCAATCAAAATTACAGGCCATGAAAAAATACATTCTTCCATTGTTACTCCTTGCATTCCTTTTGGGCTCCTGCCGTTCGTTGCAAGTACGTGATTTTCACACCAAACAAGAAATCGCCCCCCGTTTGCCAGCACTGGGATTACTGGTGCATGAGCGCAGTTTCTTAGAAGCCTTTGATTACGCCCTGGGTCGTGAGGTGGTCATTGCCAATACCATTGGCGGGCCGTATGCGGCGGCACCTTGGGTAGCCTACAACGTGACAGATCAGGCACTCGAAGACGCGTTCCAAGTACTGGGCAATGAGCTGGACGACAATCTGAACCAGCATGCCAACCCGACTTTTGGCCATGCCCGCTTCAAGCTGCTCTTTTACAAACGCCGCAATTCGGGTTGGGGCTGGACCGTGGCAAGCGCCGCTACCTTGTTGATTCCCAATATTTTTGGAATGCCGGTGCGGACGCAACGGGTCGAACTGGAATTGCAAATGGAAATCGTGGATGCCAACAGCAAATCGCTGGTACGGTACGTTTCAGTAGGCACTGGCAAAGCGCAGGTAGCAGCATACCATGGCTAC
>JALHPW010000338.1 GCA_022842255.1 Saprospiraceae bacterium
CATTGGAACAGTGTCGTTCCATGCGCAAAGACAAGGTTTTCAGACCGTTGTTCGTGAGCCAGGCCTCGAATGGGGAGCAATTGCTGCCCACCAGTTTCATGGCGCGCCAAACCCCTTTGCGCATGCTTTCGTGGTCGCGGCAAATCACTGCTCCTGCAATGGAATTCCCGTGCCCGTTCAGGTATTTGGTGGTAGAATGGATCACATAGTCTACCCCCAAAGCAAAGGGTTGCTGTAAAATGGGTGTGGCAAAGGTGTTGTCGATGGCGCACAATGCCCCGTGCTGATGTGCCAAATTCGACAAAGCTGCAATATCCACACAAGCTAGGGTGGGGTTGGCGGGCGTTTCACAATAGAGCATTTTGATGGCAGCGTCCCCGCGCAAGGTTTGCTCCACCAGGTCCAGATCGCGTAAATCAGCAAAAACCGTTTCGATGCCAAATTGACCGAAAATGCTTTTCAGAAGTTCGGTGGTTCCGCCATACAAATTGCCCTGACTCAACACTTTATCCCCGCTTTTTAAAGTACCCAATAACAGGGTAGAGATGGCAGACATGCCGCTGGAGGTCATCACTGCCGAAGCTTCCATATCCAGCCCGAATGCTTCCAATGCCGCAATCTTGGCTGCAACCGTATCCACCGTCGGGTTGGCATAACGGCTGTAGGCATGGCCACTTTCGATATTTTTGAAAATTTCGATACCCTGATCGATGTTTTCAAAATCAAAAGACGAGGTGGCATAAATCGGCAACACGTGCGGCGCCGTGGTCCGATTGTCGGGGTGTTCTTTTACGGTTAAGGAATCAAATCTCATGTATGATGTATGATGTATGAACTATGATGTATGCACCATTTAGTGCATGTTTTATCGTTCAAAGGATGAAATTAGCAGTGGCAACTACTGCTATAATTAACAAAGTGACTTTAATTGCCATGTTTTTCTTCTTTGTCAAAATAGTACTTCGAGTGAGTTTCATGATTTCTTCTGAGTCTTGGAATAAGGATCGAAACTCACTTTCCGTCAAATAATTTGAGGTAAAAAGCAATTCTAACCAATACTGTGTTTCTCCAGTTTCTTTTTGAGCTATACCCAGCTTGTGCACAAAATCAAGATTGCTTTCTGCGTTGAGTGCTTCTCTCACCATTGCTCCTGGATTTGTACCTGAACGCAGCACTTGTTTGCTCAAAACGAACTCTTTTTTGTCTTTTGAGAGATACTTATACAGTCGAACAATGCGAACTGCAAACTGAAAGGTTTTGTCTCTGAGTAAATGTGGTTTTCTTGAAATGATCGATTGGGTGTTTTCCATGATTTTCTGAATTTAAGGTGAATCATAACCAGCAATAAATGATTACTAAGTTACGGGAAACCCTTCAGAATTCCAACATCATACATCATACATCATACATCATACATTCACTACTCCCCCGGCCAATAAAACTCACATGCCTTGCGCAAGTACTCTCCTGGTTTGGCCTTTGAAGAAAGAAAAAGTGAGGCCCTGCACCCAACTTCGTATGGGCAGTCCTGAATGATTGCGTCTGGTTTGTTGTCGTGGTCGATGTCGCCAAACCAAAGCAGGTCTACGGCCGGATTTACTTCGGGGATGTCCGTGCGTACCCATTCCGTAAGGTCTTGGGTTGGTATCGGTTCGCTTCCGTAGTCGAGCAGGGTGAGTTTGTAGTCGGTGATGCGGACAAAACTATTTTCAAAACTGGCGCAGCCCGTGGCGGCAAGCCCGTAGGTTGGTTTGATAAGGGTGTCGGTCATGTCGTTGCCGGGGTAGATAGACAGTTGATTGCCGGGCCCGAGCGATCGGGAAAAATACATCTGGTTTAGATCGAAAACGCCCAATGGGCCACAATAGCCCGTGGTAAGTGGGGTATGGCTGGCAATCAGGAATTTGCTTGGGTCGTTTTGATTGGTTTTCAAAAACTTGACCGCACCCCCAAAAAACTCGTGCGGTTCCTCCGACAGTCGCACCTGTACTTTCCGAAGCTCATCAGCAAAGGAATCCCGGGCGTATATCCCGTACCAAAACAGCGGGGGCGGCGCCTGCATGTCGAACTGGGGAGCGTTTTCATAATACAGGTTGATGGTACCGCTCACATAGACATCAAATACCCAACCTATGCTGCCTTTACTGCTTACCTTCAGCCATCGTCCATAAGGCGAGTTTTCGTCGGTGGTGTCGGCCTGAGTGTATTGGCCGTTGTTCCAGGACTCAAGGAATTTCAGCAAAGTGCCCTGTGGTAAACTGGCCACTTTTCGGGAATTGGCATCTGGGCCTTCACGCAGGTTGAGGGAATTGGCCGTAACCACTAATTCTTCAGGGAAAAAAGCAGTCGCGTTTTGTGCGCAAACCTGGAAGGTCAGGCAGAGGGCTAATAGCGTTTGGAAAGGTTTCATTCTTTGATGTATGAACTATGATGTATGATGTATGATGTATGATGTATGATGTATGATGTATGATGTATGATGTATGATGTATGATGTATGATTTGGCCTAAATCTTAGTTCATACATCATAGTTCATACATCATAACTCCACCACCCGAACCCCAAAAACACCCCGCCGAATGGGCAGCAGGATTTTGTCGCCGGGTTTGGTGAGTGGAAAATAGGCTTGTTTTTTATATTTGAGTCGACGTTCTGTTTTGCCTTCGCGGACCGTGAGCCGCCAGCCGGTCGGGGTAAGTTTTTCTCCTTTCAAAATGCCGTAGCCTGAGGCGAAATAGGCTGTTTCTGCAACAAAATCAAAGGATTGAGTGGTGGACTCCCCCAAGCTCCGATTCAATAAACTCCCAAATAAGGGCGCAAACAGCACACTAAAAACCAGCATCAAAACTACCTCCGGGAAATGCCGTTCCCAAGGTGTAAATCGATTGCGCCACCGCCAAATCAACCCAGCGGATATCAAGCCACCCACCAACATGGAGCCGATTACGAGTCCCTTCACCTCCAAGGTGTTGGAGAGCACCGCAAACTCCCGTACGTACAGCCAAATGAGCAGACTGAACACAAGGACTGCCAATAAAGAGAGTATGCGAGGAGAGGCCATGTTTTATAATGTGGTCAATGATTATAATGTGGTCAATGTGTTCCCTGCTTACGCATTGGTTTTGTGAAGCAAAAAATATTCAATGTAAATGAGCTAACCCAACGCCAATCAACCAGTCACCAATCACCAATTAACCAATCAGCCCTGCCTATCGGCAGGCAGGCAATCACCAACTAAAACCGCTGCAAAGCTTGCATCAAACGCTCGGGCAATTCCTCACGACAGGCGGATTGGTAGTCTTGAAACGAGCAGGGAACCAGCCGGTGCCGCTCGTGTTTGCGTTTGGTAGCTACCGGGATTTGCATCCACCACCGACCGCTTTTGGCGCTTTTCCAGAAAGTGAGTTGGTAATTGAGTTTTCTAAAATCCACCACATATTCCGTCAATCCATTGGTGGAAGCCGGGTAATCGCCTTTGCGGTTGAACAAACCTTCGAGCAAGTACCACAGCATTTGTGCAGCCGTTTGGGCGGTCAAACCATCGCGGTCATGCTCCGGATGGAAACCATAGAGCCCAAAGGACGTCAGTTTGTCGCTCATGCCCGCATACCGGCAAAGCTGGCAGGCCTCTTCCGCAAAATAGCCTGAGGGTGAAGGACTTGCAACGCCTGGCGCCTCTCCTTGTTTCAGTGCAGAGAGGTGAAAGGTGAGCAAATCCGCATCGCGCAACACGGGTTCGGTTTCTTCGATGTTGGCGCGCGATTTACCGAGCCGTACTAGGTCGAAGTGGCTTTTGGTCAGAAAATCCAGGGCTTCGGTGGGTGTTTGATGCACCTGAAAACCAACCAACCCAAAATGAAACAATTGTGGATGCCGAGGTCTGAATAGGGGGGCATATACCCCGTCAGCTCGGAAATGCTCGTCCACCACGGCCATGTTGACCAATGCTTTGGCTTCCTGATAGGCGAGAAACTGGGCGCGGGCGAGTTCGTCTTTCCCGGCAATCACAATGGGCAGCACTTTGCCGCTGAGCAGTTCATACAAGACAGGAATCAGCAGGGCGGCATCTGCTTTGCGCAGGTTGCCCAAATCCGCCACCGAGTCTTTTGGAAATGGAAAGGAACATCGGTACAATTGCTCCCGAATCGCGTTGGCTTCCTTGTCGCCCACCCCGATGATGACCGCGCGGACTTTCTTCAAATCCGGCATTTCAGCACGGTGGAGCACGGTGTTTTTGCCAAAAGCCCAGGCTGGCAACGCATCCACGGCGTTTTTGCAAAAAGAGGTAGGGAGTGGTTTTAGCCAGTTTTGAAGCATAGGGTGGCAAAAGTAGGAACTTTTGCGGATTGGAAATGGGCGTTTTGAGGTGGTGGTTTAGAGACCAGTCAGCTAGTTTTAATAGCTTTTGCTTTTTCTAGGAGCCAGCGCCAATCAGCTACTTGCTTTTTCATTTCAATCCGTTTTACCAATAAATCCGATCGTCTACTATCACCATGTGAGGAGTTAGCAATTTGGCTTAATATATTCGCAAAATCTACATTTGTTTGCCTTTGTTTATCGGACAATAATTTTGGCGAAGTTCTGATTAAGAACATTTTAAAATTGTCCAAGCGATAGGAGAATAAGTCCGATTCTAACTCAAAAAGTGCTTTGATTTCTAAACGCTTTCCTTGTAGCAGGTAAATCACGGAAGTTGATGTTTCTGGGATATTGTCTAAGCATTCGGCAAACTGACCTCGTGCAAATAGATAATTGGCCAGGTTGAAACGGTAGAAATCCTGAGAAGCGTTTTCATCGATGATTTGGTGTTTGTACCTTTCAATAAAGTCCAAAGCCCAATCATAATTTTTGACCCAAAGTGCATTGTTGCAAACCCCTAGGTAGGTTCCTGAATGAAGTTTACCTTCGTAGTGCAGGTACCCACGCATCAGGTTATCTTTGTACAATTCATGAAGTGTGTAATTAATTGCTTCGTTTTGGGTGTCCATGTTGAATATCAACACACAGATATTGCGAAGGTATGTGTAGAAGCCTCGTAGGCTATCTGGATCCAGTTCTTCCTCATATAAAAGCAACAGATCAAAAAGTGCTTGAGCATCTAAAGATTCGAGACTTTCTTTTTTTAGTAGTTTGAAAATTTCAAAATTGACCCTGATGGATACCGAGGCTTCTAAATATCTGTTGGGCACATGATTTTCTTCCAGAATAGCTTTAATGGTTTCGGGCACCACAAGTTTAGCTACCTTTTGTTGCAAAAGAAAGCGATTGAGCAGAGCTAAGCGATTAAGATGGCTATGGAGCTCCAATGCAAAAATCACATTGGGCACGTTTAGGTCGCCTTTTAGCTGATTGTGGCGACTTTCCTTGTTGTGGATGGCATATTCCACAAGAAACTGGTGATAAAAATAATTTTCGTGGCGAAATGGTGATTCTTCTTGCAATCTACGCATTTTTGCCAACATTTGTTGGTATCGAACCTCCAATCCTCTTGTATGGACAACTTCTGAAAAGTCCAGGTTGAATTGAAACTCATTCTCTTTTCTTAGATAGTATTGCACTGTAAGAAATGTGCGCACAACTTTATGCGCCTCCACCATCACTTTCTCTAATTTCCCTTCCAAAAACGCTTGATTTGGAAATAATTTTGAAAACACATCCCTTTTTTCCAACGCTTGCTGCTCGGCATTTAATGAATAGCTCATACAAATGTCAAGTAAGAGTGGCACCTGTGTTTTCATCTTTCCGTGGTTGAAGGCGGGTAGCGTTGAAAACAGTCGAATTTCATCCATTTCTTCAGGACTTAGTGTGCGTATCAACTCAAGGAGGTGGCTTTGTTCCATGTGAATAAGGGAATACTCTCAAAAAAGTGTTGTTTTTTTTTCAAGCCAAAGGAAAAACCTTTGTGCCTATTATTTTTAAATCAGATTCAAACACCTTGATTATGGCAAAAAAAATACTCTTCGCGCTTCTTTTTTTAAGCATCTACTTC
>JALHPW010000339.1 GCA_022842255.1 Saprospiraceae bacterium
TGGCTCATGCCCAATGAATAGCCATACTCCAAAGTACCTTTGCCGCTTTGGCCCGTTTTGGTGGTAATGATCACAACTCCGTTGGCACCACGCGAACCATAGATAGCGGTTGCAGAGGCGTCCTTCAAAATGTCGATGGTTGCAATGTCGTTCGGGTTGAGGAAGTTAAGCGGGTTGCGTGCCGCTTGAGAACCAAGTCCCTGAATGTCAGAACCACCGGTCGTTTCGCCGCCACCAAGTGGCACACCATCCACTACAAACAGTGGGTTGTTGTTCGAACGAACCGACGATGTGCCGCGGATACGGACATTGATGCCACCGCCTGGCTCACCACTGTTGTTGGTTACTACCACACCAGCGGCACGGCCCTGAATCAGCTGTTCAGCCGAAACGGAAGCCGTTTTGTTGAAATTCTTTTCGGTAACAGAGCTTACTGCGCCGGTTGCGTCTGATTTTTTCACGGCACCGTAGCCAATAACTACGACTTCGTCCAAAACAGAGCTCGACTTCATGGCCACGTCAACCGTGTTGGAAGCACCGAGCGTGATGACTTGCTCTGCGTAGCCAGTGTAAGCGATACGAACCTGAGAGGAGCCTGCAGGCACCTCAATCGAGTACATACCGTTGATGTCGGTGGCTGTGCCGCGCGTCGTGCCGACAACAGATACCGAAGCACCGATCAGGGCATCACCGTTTTCAGCGTCGGTGACGGTACCTTTTACGGTGCGTTGAGCCATTGCGAAGTTACAGAGCAGCAAAAGTGCTACTAGCAACCCGCCCTTGGTAAGGGTGTGCAAAAACTTCATACGAAAATGAGTTTAGTTTAGTGAAATGATATTATGCCACAAAATATGATAGCCGCTGTTAAATGGTTCGGTCAGCATGGGGAATGCTTTAGGTGTTTCGAACGATGCGGTCAAATCTGGTAGGGCAGGCGGTTTTTGGGGCAACCTTTCATTGTGTGTGGTGGACACTAAGATGTGGCGAAGGTAGTATTTTGGAAGATTTAGAAACAAACACTTTTTTCAAATTTTTTCAAAAACCAAAAAATCCAAATTAGATTGTCATTAGAAGAATCACACCACGAGGCCTGCAAGGCAGAAAACTCAAGCGCAAGCCTGCTATTTTTTCTTATTTTTGCACCTTATTTCAACATAAATGACTGCTAATAAGCCTATACGCCGCCTACCCGCCGAATGGGAAGCACAATCTGCGGTGCAACTTACATTTCCCCATGCGGGGACGGATTGGGCCGACATTCTCCCAGAAGTTTTACCCTGTTTTTTGCAAATCGCCCAAACGATTGCCCGCTTTCAGCGAGTGTTGATTGTTTGCGATGATACTTCCGAAACCGGAGAGCTGCTCAAACAGTACGATATCCCCAATTGCGTTTTGGCCAAAGTGCCCAGTAACGACACCTGGGCCCGCGACCACGGTGGCGTCACCATTGAGGAAGATGGACAGTTCGTGATGCTGGATTTTGTGTTCAATGGATGGGGGTTGAAATTCCCGGCCGATAAAGACAACCTGATCACCCGACACCTTTATAATATAGGTGTATTTGAAGCAGGCATCCGGCATGGGGGAATTGTGCTGGAGGGTGGGGCGCTCGAAAGTGATGGACAGGGAACCTTGCTTACTACCACGGAGTGTTTGTTGTCGCCCAACCGAAACCCACATTTGAGCAAGGAAGAGATTGAGGAGTACTTAAAAGATATATTTGGGCTACAGCGCATCCTTTGGTTAAACCATGGCTATCTGGCAGGCGACGATACGGATTCCCACATCGATACCCTGGCACGGTTTTGTACGGCCGACACAATTGCTTATGTCAAATGTACGGATGCAGGCGACGATCATTTTGAGGCCCTTCAAAAAATGGAGCGCGAACTTCAAAGTTTCAGGACCATTGACGGACAAGCATACCATTTGGTGCCACTTCCTTGGCCAGATGCCTGTTATGACGAAGAAGGCCATCGATTGCCGGCTACCTATGCCAATTTTCTAATCATCAATGGAGCGGTTCTGGTTCCGACCTATCAAGTGCCACAGGATGAAGCAGCCTTGGATGTCTTCAGGGGGATTTTCCCCAACCATGAAATTATTGGAATTGATTGCAGACCTCTTATTTTGCAACACGGCTCTCTTCATTGTGTCACCATGCAATATCCAAGTGGGGTTATGGGGTTATAAAGTTATAGGGTGATGAGGAGATAAAGTGGTTTTACCATCACCCCATCACTTCATCACTTCATCACCCATCCCTTCATCACTTCATCTTTCCACCATTCCATACCCATGAAAGTAGGTTTTGTACAACAAACTTGCTCAACAGACAAGCAAGCAAACATAGAAAAGTCGATTGCCGGTATTGCAGCATGTGCGGCCAAGGGGGCCGTATTGGTAATCTTGCAGGAATTGCACTGCGGGATTTATTTCTGCCAGGCAGAAGAAACAGGGATGTTTGACCTTGCTGAGCCGATTCCGGGGCCTGATACGGAAGTGTTTGCTGCGGCGGCAAAAAAATACGGCGTGGTTCTGGTTACTTCCCTTTTTGAAAAACGAGCACCAGGGCTTTACCACAATACGGCCGTTGTTTTTGAAAAAGATGGCAGCATTGCCGGTAAATACCGCAAAATGCACATCCCGGACGACCCGGCTTACTACGAGAAATTCTATTTCACGCCCGGTGATTTGGGCTTCAAACCCATCCAGACCTCCGTAGGCAAACTGGGGGTGCTTGTCTGCTGGGATCAATGGTATCCTGAGGCAGCTCGTTTGATGGCTTTGGCAGGTGCTGAAATGCTGATTTACCCTACCGCCATCGGTTGGGAAAGTACGGACAGTGCAGAAGAGAAAAGTAGGCAACATGGGGCATGGTTCACAATCCAGCGGGGACATGCGGTGGCAAATGGGCTGCCAGTTATCACCGTGAATCGGGTAGGGCAGGAGCCGGATTGGACGGGGGTGACGGGGGGGATTCAGTTTTGGGGACAAAGTTTTGTGGCTGGACCCCAAGGTGAAGTACTGTTTCAAAGCAGTATCGACCAGGAGGAAAACGTGGTGTTTGAGCTTGACAAAAGCCGAACCGAGGCCGTTCGCCGCATCTGGCCATTCTTCCGCGACCGCCGAATTGACCACTATGGAGGGTTGACAGCGCGGTATCTGGATTGATTTTTGGGAGTCACCTACCCATTCTTACCACCAAAAGGTTACTTTCGTCGAAAAAAATTGCGCTTTGCTGACAAATCTGGGCATTCACTATTGACAAGTTCGAGTGCGTAGTACATTTGGGGGATACAATTGCAGAAGGCAACTCTTTAAGCGTGTGTGAGGATCTTCTTTTTCTGTTTGAACGCAAGCGGGAATTTTAGAAACTCAAGAAGGGCACAGCAGCTGAGGAGTAGCAATAGTAGTTCACCAATCCGATCTTCTTACTCATGGCAGCAAAGCGTACGAGAAAACTGCTTGTGTTGGCGTTGTGCCTGCACAGTGCTCTGATTTTTAGCCAAATCACTTTTCAAAAAACTTTTGGTGGTCCCGGCCAGGAAGTCGGCACTTGGGTGCTCGAGACTTCAAATGGCTATGTTGTGGCTGGGCAGGTTACCAATACCACCGGAAACCAAGACGCACTTCTTGTTCGTTTGGATGCCAACGGCAATGCTGTTTGGCAAAAACGTTTTGGCGCTGGACAAGCGGATGCGTTCAACTGCGTTGTAGGAACTGCGGATGGCGGTTATTTAGCTGCTGGCGAAACGCGCAGTTTTGGTGCTGGGAATTCTGACATTTTCCTCGTAAAAGTAGATGCTACCGGTACCGTGGTATGGAGCCGTACCATAGGGGATGCCGAACACAATGACCTCGCGCGTAGTATCACAGTGATTCCAGGCGGGGGTTTTATCGTCTCCGGCCATTCCGCGTATGCCAATGACACCGCTCCAAGTGCGGTGTTTGTACGGATCGACCAGGCTGGCAATACGGTTTGGAGCCGAAATTTCACCACCAGCATCGGAAACCTGATCCTTTCCAATTATATGGATGGCAACGTGATCTATGCCAGTGGTGCGGCCGATGGTGAAGGTGTTTTTCTTCGACTCGATTTACCAACGGGCAATATCTTAAGTGTTAAATCCTACGCTTCAAGCGATACGGAGGCACTTTCTTATCAACAGCCTACCCAAGATGGCAATCTTGTCATCGCCGACCACACCCGTTCTGCCAATACCGGTACAGACGTTGAAATGTGGGTACAAAAAATCAAACCAAGCACAGGACAAGTAATATGGTCAAAAGTCTACTATCGTGCGAATGACAACATTCGTGGTCGTATTGAAAAAGTAAATGATGGCGGTTTCCTTTTGGTACCGCACGACAACTTCAACACGGCGCAGGGCGACGCCTTGCTCGCCAAGATTGACGCCAACGGCAATTTGTTGTGGTCTTATAACTATGGTGGTAATGCTGCCGACCGTTTGTTGAAAGCTGTTCAGACTGCAGATGGCGGTTTTATCGCTGTAGGCGACACTCGGAGCGGCAATGGCAACGGCAATAGCGATATTTTGATTGTAAAAACCAACGCCAACGGGCGTGTTATCGGCAACTGCTCGCCGAATGGCGGAATTCAATCGGCCAATTTTGTGGCCAATAACCAAACCCTCGAAACCAATGCAGGCTCTTGGATTCAATCCAGTGCCTTCAACCTGTCTCCATTGCCACTAAATCTGGCTACCGCCGGATTCAACCCAAACCCTTCCCCTGTAGTTGGGCATACCATTCCGTTGTGCCCAAACCGGTCCTATGCGATTCGCGGGGTGGAATACTTTGCCCCAAAATTGGTAAGTGATACGGTGACCAGTCTAACAGGCTGCGATACCATTATCAATTACAACCTTACATTAACTCCATTCAACACCGCTATCCATGTCATTGGCCTATGCGATGGCGAAACCTATGCAATTGATGGAATTCACTACACCGCCCCTGCCACGATTTTGGACACGATTCCATCCATAAACGGCGGCTGTGATACCATGTGTTCCTTTGTATTAAAAGTTTGGGCACAACCAACTGCAGCACAAACCATCTCTTTTTGCCCCGGTGAATCGGTGATGATAGCGGGCCAGACGTACTCCCAAGCCGGCACCGTACAGGCATCTATCCCATCGCTTTCTGGTGGTTGCGATACTTTGGTGACCTATACTTTGGTAGAACGCCCACAACCTACCCAAACCACCACCATTTCTTTTTGCCCCGGCGAATCTGTGATGATTGGCGGTAATGCGTACAGCCAATCTGGCACGGTGTCGCTCACAATTCCTTCTACCACAGGCGGTTGCGACACCATTGTAACTTACAACCTGGAACTTCGTCCGCAACCTACTCGAGCTGAAACCCGCAGTTTTTGCCCAGGTGAGTCGGTTGTCGTTGCAGGACAGACCTACACCCAACCGGGGACGGTTATTGCCAATATCGCCTCCACCAACGGTGGCTGCGATACTATCGTAACCTACACCCTGGAGCTTCGCCCCCAACCCGCCCGTGCCGAAACCCGCAGTTTCTGCCCCGGCGAGTCGGTTGTCGTTGCAGGACAGACCTACACCCAACCGGGGACGGTTATTGCCAATATTGCCTCCACCAACGGCGGCTGCGATACCATCGTAACTTATACCCTGGAACTTCGCCCACAGCCCACACGTGCCGAAACCCGCGGATTCTGCCCTGGAGAGACGGTGATTATTGGAGGACAATCTTACAACGAACCAGGAACAGTTGTCGCCAATGTGAACTCCACGAACGGCGGCTGCGACACCATCGTAACTTACACCCTGGAGCTTCGCCCACAAGCAACTCGTGCCGAAACGCGCAGTTTTTGCCCAGGTGAGTCTGTGGTGATCGCCGGACAGAGTTACAATCAATCTGGAACCGTCATCGCCAATGTTGCTTCTACTACAGGTGGCTGCGACACCATTGTGACCTATACCTTGGAA